>JAAYUY010000077.1 GCA_012517435.1 Sphingobacteriales bacterium
TAACTTTAAAAAAGTTGATAAACAGTCAATTATAGAAAGAATACCATATTTAAAGGAAAAATATCAGCAGACACGCAGGTCGAAAAAAGAAGGAGCTGATATTCGCTGGATTATGGGACAGCTTCGGAATCAGGCACTTGGAAATATAAATCTTTCAGAACTTCAAAAACACATTACCAGTTAATCAGAAAAAAAATGAGTGAAGATATTTTTCAGGGATATAAAGGAAAAGCACTTGAAATTTTAAAGCGTTTCAATGCCCGGGTATGGGCTCAGGTAGAAATCGACTCGACAAGGGGTTTGTTTAAAGGGACAATCCTGCCCCGTGCTGAAAACACAGACGATGAACACATTGTGCTGAAAATTATTACCGGCTACAACATCGGAATTGATATCAATACAATCAACAATATCGTTGAAACCGGCTATAAAAAGGCGGTATATCAGATACCATTAAAAGATTTTCCCTACAGCAAAGAAAAACCGAATGTGAAGTTGTTTGGAACAGGCGGAACGATAGCTTCCCGGCTGGATTATCGTACAGGTGCAGTTATTCCTGCATTTACGCCCGGTGAACTTTACGGAGCTGTTCCCGAACTGGCCGACATCTGCAACCTGACCACAGAAAAACTTTTTGCCGTTTTCAGTGAAAATATGGGTCCCGAGCAATACAAAAAATTAGCAATTGCCATAGGGAATGAGATAGAGAAAGGTATTGACGGCATCATCATCGGTCATGGAACTGACACCTTGCATTATACAGCAGCTGCCTTGTCGTTTATGGTTCAGAATCCCCCGGTCCCTATCATTCTGGTAGGTTCACAGCGTTCGTCCGACCGTCCGTCTTCCGATGCGGCATTAAACCTCATGCATGCTGCCACAGCTGCCGGCCATGGACAGATTGCCGAAGTGCTTGTGAATATGTTTGGCCCGACCAGCGATGAATATGGCTTTTTGCACAGAGGAACAAGGGTGAGAAAAATGCATTCTTCCTATCGTTCCACCTTCAGAACCATTGGCGATACACCGGTTGCTACGGTAAACCGGCAGGGTGTTTTCCCCATAAAAAAAGATTTCAAGCCAAGAAGAAAAGACAGGAATGTAACCATTATGCCTTATTTTGAGGAAAGGGTAACCATGATTTACTACTATACCAACATGAACCCCGACATTATCGACAGTCTGGTAGATATGGGCTACAAAGGTATCATCATCATAGGAACCGGACTCGGACATGTTAATAAGCCTTTGTATCCCGCCATTGAAAGAGCAACCAAAAAAGGTGTAGCCATTTACATGACTGTTCAGACACTTTGGGGATATGTCCACATGTTCGTTTATGATACCGGACGCGATCTGATGGCAAAAGGCGTTATTCCTCTTGAAAATATGATTCCCGAAACCGCTTACATCAAGTTGGGATGGGCTTTGGGACAGACTTCAGATCTTGAAAAAGTAAAGGAAATCATGTTGACTCCTATCTGTGATGACATTACGCCACGTGAACCTTACAACGGTTATCTCATTTATCAGGGAGGCGTTCCTGAAGTCGAAGAGTTCATCCGAAAATTCAGGAAATAAATAATTTCGTTCAGAATTATTCATTTACAGGAAAATTTTACATTTGCACTTCAATAAAAATTAGTTATGGCTGCAAAAAAAGAAACTTCTGACGCTCCTTTTAACATTCCGATTTTTACTCCAGAGAACAAAACCAGATTAGAAAACTTTTATCAGACCTACAAAACCTATATCACATACGGGCTTGGCGGCATTCTGGTTATCTTAATCGGATTTTTTGCTTTTAAAAATTTTATTCTGAAGCCAAAAGAAAAAGAAGCTCAGGATATGATTTTCATGGCACAGCAGTATTTTGCAAAGGATTCCTTCGAAATAGCATTGAATGGAAAAGATGAAAGTTTTTATGGCTTTCTCGATGTCATTGACGACTATAAAATGACGAAAACAGGCCGCCTCGCTCACTATTATGCAGGCATTTGTTATCTGAGGCTTGGGCAGTATGAAGATGCCCTGCATCATCTGAAAAAATTCAGGACACATTCGAGAATGCTTCGCCCGGTTTCTATTGGGGTGACTGGTGATGTATATTCAGAATTGGGAGAATATAAAAAAGCAGCAAAATATTACGTTAAAGCTGCTACCTGTGTAAAGAACAAGCTGACAACGCCAATGTTTTATGCCAAAGCCGCATTGGTGTATGAAGAACTTGAACAATATAAGAAAGCATTGAAATACTATGAGTTACTGAAGGAAGAATTTCCCACCTCTCAGGAAGGTATCAATGCTGATAAATTTATCGGAAGGGTGAAAGCCAAACTCGAAAACTGATTTTTTCGCATGTCTGTCAAGAAAAAGCCCGGAAGCGAAATTGTTCAGTTTTCTGATGAGTTAAAAGAAAAAATCAGGCTCGGAATTGTTGTTTCCGAATGGAATGAAAAGATAACAGGAAGTTTGCTTGAAGCCTGCAAAGATTGTTTTAAAAAACATGGATTTAAAGAAGAGCAGATAATTGTTCATTGGGTACCTGGTTCTTTTGAACTTGCTTATGGTGCACAGTTGTTGTTTGAATACAGCAATGTCGATGCGGTAGCCTGCCTGGGTTGTATTATCAAAGGAGAAACACCTCATTTTCATTACATATCGGAAAGTACAGCACTTACCATAGGACAACTTTCACTGAAATACAACAGGCCTGTATCTTTCGGGGTTATCACGTCAGAGACTGAGTTTCATGCAAGCGACAGGGCAGGAGGAAGCAAAGGCAATAAAGGAGAAGAAGCCGCCATGGCTGTTCTTAAGATGTTGAAAATGAAGGAAGAACTCAAATCAGACAATCGCAAAAGCCTTGGATTTGTCTAATACTTTCTTTGATGAAAATCGTAAAGCCAAATTTTTTTCTCATTGGTGCTGCCAAATCAGGGACAACCGCTCTTTCCGCCATGCTGGGGAATCATCCTCAGGTTTATATCAGTCCGATCAAAGAACCTAATTTTTTTTCAAAGGATATTGATATCAGTTCATTTTCAGCAGAATACAGGAAAATAACTTTCCTTGCCGGTGATGACTATTTTCGGCAAAAACCATTGAAAAAAGAACATCTTTCGTTTATTCGCCAGGAACATCATTATTATGCGCTGTTTGAAGAAGCAGGAGATGAAACGGCAATCGGGGAATGCAGCACCTCGTATCTGTATTCGCAGGTTGCTGCCAGGGAAATAAGGAATTTTAATCCTGAAGCGAAAATACTTGTCATCCTGAGGAATCCGGTCAATCGTGCCTTTTCTCACTATCAGATGGCCTTAAAGTATGGATTGACAAATCTTCCGCTGACAGAAGAAGTAGAAAGAGATTTTAAACAGCAGGAAAAAGGCTGGGGCATCAGCCGGCTTTATATTGAACTGGGAATGTATGGCAGTCAGTTGGAAAGGTATTATCAGTGTTTTTCCCCTCATCAGGTTTTGGTTCTTTTCCATGAAGATTTAATTGAAAATCAAGAGGATATCTTTAAAAAAATCTGTCTTTTTCTGGAAGTCGATCCGCTGAAGCCTGAACTGACAGGGAGCTACAACGAGGCAGTTTTACCACGTTTTCCATGGCTGAATAAAGTACTGACCTACTCAGGATTGCGTAAGCTTATGAAGGAAAATATTCCGGAAAAAACCCGAAAAAGGTTAAGTGCTGCATTTTTTACCCGGGAAAATCTGCCAAAGATGAGTAATGATGAAAAAGAGTTTTTACTTGGCTTTTTTAAAGAGGATATTCAGAAAACAGCCATGCTCACGGGCAGAAATCTTGACCACTGGCTAAGTTAAAACTTATTTTTCCACATCATGGATTCAAGTGGTTTTATTGATCTTGCATTGTATTTGGCGGTTTTCAGTTTTGAATAAGGCGTATCCACTTCTCCTTCTGTTTTAAAAAACAAAATCTGAGCGATGGGCATGCCATGATAAACCCTCACTGGATGTATGGTATTGATTTCCAGTGTCCAAGTATTACAGTGTCCGATACTTCCCTTCCCTGAGCAGGGATTGACATAAATACCGAGGCGTGCAGCACTCGTGATACCTTCCAGAAAAGGGACATGATTATGTGATTCAATATATTCTTCAGTAACACCCAGATACAAAATCCCCGGGAAGAGTATAAAACCATCCGGTGGTATGGTCATTTCTTCCATCTCATTTTTGATACGGGCATCAAGCATGCGCTGAGTATAAGTCAGCAGGTATCTGCCCAGATGCAAATCGTATGAATTTGGTCCGAGACACTCTTCCCTGAAAGGCTCGATTAATATAGTTTTCTTTGAGATTTCATCAAGGATGCGGCTTCTGGTTAATATCACTTCTTTGTTTTTTAATAGTTAACAGCATTTCTATTCCCTCACAAATTAACAAATTTGCAGCGGATAAATTTATCCATCATTTAATGATAAAAGATTTATGTTGCATAGCATGAAAATAACTTGTAACTTTTTAACCTTACAGGATACTAATGAACAATTTTAAAATAATCCCTTATGAAACGAATGAAGCAGATTTTGGTTACCATTGCACTTGGTGCTTTTGTAAAAAGTGTATTCATCCCTCTTGGTGTTATCGTAGCTGGCCTTTCCTTTATGGCCGGTGATTGTACACCCGACACACTTATTCCGGTTACCGGTAAAATAGCCTTTAAATTTGAACATTTTGTTAACAACGATACTGCTGTTTTTGACAAGATGATTTACACGAATGAAGCAGGTAATCCATGGGAACTGACCCTGGTACAATGGTTCATTTCTGATGTAACTCTTCACAAAAAAAACGGGGATTCAGTGGTGCTGAACAAATGGACTTTTTATCATTATATCGACACCGATATTCCTTCAACCTTAAACTGGGATGTGGTTGATCCTGTCGATACAGGGACTTATGACCATATTTCATTTATATTTGGTTTTAAAGGTGAGCGCAACAAACCTTTCATGTTTGTCAATCCGCCCGAAAGCCAGATGTTCTGGCCTTATTATCTCGGGGGAGATTCCGGAGGTTATCACTACATGAAACTGAATGGTTTCTGGAAAGATTTGAATAATATCAGGAGGGGATACAATTTTCATCTTGGTGTTGGACAATATCAGGATGTCAACGGCAACCGTATAAAAGTCAAACAGGGAGACGACAGCACCTTCATTTTTGTCCAGAACTGGTTTAAAGTTGATTTGCCATCATCTTCCTTCAGTCTGCAAAAAGATAAAACCAAGGAAATAACCATAAGGATGAATATTGAAAGCTGGTTTAAAACACCCCATGTGTATGACCACAATTATTGGGGACCGGATGTGATGGAAAATCAGCGGGCGTTAAAAACCATTAAGGAGAATGGTTTTGATGTATTTACCGTTAGCAGTATTAAAGACAGGTAAAAATGAATAAAAAACACTAATATGAAAAGGCTTAAACTGATACTTGGTATTTCAGCTATAATTCCGCTGATTAAAATAGTCATTATCCCGCTTGGGATAATATCGGCTGGTATTTCATTCATGGCTTCAGACTGCGACACCACCACTCCTACACCACCATGGCATACAACACCCTATCAGATTCCCTCCCCATCAGGAAACTGGTGGCCGACCCCCAATATCCCTGCTGACAATCCCATGACAGTAGAGGGTGTAACCCTTGGCCGTTATTTGTTTTATGATGGCCGCTTATCCGGAAGGCTGGAGTGCGATTCGCAAATGAGTTGCGGAACCTGCCATTTGCAGAAAAACTCTTTTGAAGTCGGAATGGATAATCCTCGTTTCCCGGGCGGAAGAACAAAAGGCATTCCTGACGCACAATATCCCAATGGTAAATATACGCCTCACTATATGCTGCCTTTGATAAATCTTGTTTTTAACCATAACGGATACTTATGGAACGGGATGATTCATTCCAGTAATCCCAATCTGGGAAGTGCTGCCTATAAAGTTCCGGCTTTACCACAATATCACATGAAAAATATTGAATCTCTGGTCTGGATGGGTATTGCTGCTCAGCACGAAATGAATTCAACTATTGAGAAATCGGTCAATATGATTAAATCCATCAAGTCAAAACCCAATTATGCTGAATTGTTCAAAGCTGCCTATGGAGATGAAGAAATCACCTATGACCGTATCAGCAAAGCGATTGCGCAGTTTGTCAGATCTCTGGTTTCCTATAATTCCAAGTATCATAAATGGGTAAGAAGAGAAATTCCAAAACTTGAACCCAACGAATACAGAGGTTATACCATATATATGTCAGAAAAAGGAGATTGCTTTCACTGCCATGGAGATCCGGTTCTTTTAACCACCAACCTCTTTTACAACAATGGGCTCGACAGTATTTTCAATGATACCCGCGACAGGTATGCCTATACTAAGAATCCGATGGATAAAGGGGTATATAAGGCTCCGACCCTTATTAATATTGAGCTTACAGCACCTTATATGCATGATGGCAGGTATAAAACGCTTCGCGAAGTGGTCGATCATTACAGCGAACAACTGGTGAATTCCACTACCATTGATCCTTTGATGAAATGGATTGCTTATGGCGGAACTCAACTGAAGGAAAGCGAAAAAGACGACCTGATTGCTTTTCTCAAGACACTGACTGACTGGGATTTTATAAATAATCCTGCTTTTTCAAAACCTGCTGACCTGGATACTGGCTGCGATTAGTATTGGCTTTTTAACGGATTACGATGACTTATCCTTTTTCCGAAGAAATCAGATATTAGCTGATAGGCCTGAAATTTGTATCTTTGTTGTCCAAAAAAATCTCTGAATGGCAATTAAAACAATAGAACCGGCTAAAGGACGCCTTTTGGTTTCAATTCCTTTTCTGAATGATCAGTTTTTCAGCCGCTCTGTTGTTTTACTGACCGAGCACAATGAAGATGGTTCGGTGGGATTTATACTCAATAAACCTCTTGAAACAACTATCACGGAAGCTATTTCTGATTTTCCTGACTTTGAGGCTGTCCTTCATGTGGGCGGGCCTGTGGATAGTTCCTCTCTTTTCTATGTTCATACCCTCGGAGATATCATTCCTGAAAGTCTTCCGGTCTTGGATGGCTTGTACTGGGGAGGTGATTTTGATGTGATTAAAACGCTGATCAGAAAAAGACAGATAAAACCATCGGAAATAAAGTTTTTTGTAGGTTATTCAGGATGGGCAAGCGAACAGCTCGACAGGGAAATAAGAGAGCGTAGCTGGGTGGTTCAAAAATCCACTACCAGAATCATTATGAAACAATCGTCAGAAGAATACTGGAAGTATTTTATCAAGAAAACAGACAGGGAATATGCCGTATGGGCTGATTTTCCTGTTAATCCTTCACTTAACTGATTTTCTGTAGTTTGCGTAAATGTTCTCTTCAGGAGAGGAAAAATTCCCTTTCAACAACCTGAAATAGGCAGCTATGGCTATCATGGCTGCATTGTCGGTACAATATTGAAATGCAGGGACGTATAAATTCCAGCCTTGTTTTTGAGACAATAGCATGAGGGTATTTCGAAGCCCTGAATTAGCAGCAACCCCTCCGGCCAGACAAATTTCTTTGATACCTGTATCTTTTGAAGCAAGCAAAAGTTTTTCACTCAGGTATGTGACGATGCGATGCTGAAATGAGGCACAGAGGTCGGCTTTATTTTTTTCAAGAAAATCAGGATCTTTTTTGAGCTCATCCCTTATTTTGTATAAAAAAGACGTTTTTAACCCGCTGAAGCTGAAATGGTAACCTGGTATTTTGGGAGTGGGGAAATGAAATGCTTTAGGGTTCCCGCTTTTTGCCAGTAAATCAATAGAAGGGCCTCCCGGATAAGGCAGTCCCATGATTTTTGCTCCTTTATCAAAAGCTTCTCCGGCTGCATCATCGATGGTATTGCCAATGATTTCCATTTCCAGATAATCCGTCAGGTGGATAATCTGGGTGTGACCACCTGAAACCAAAAGACAAAGGCATGGAAATGAAGGTTTTGGATCATCGATAAAATTGGCCATGATGTGGGCATGCAAATGATCAACGCCAATCAGAGGAATATTACGGGAAAGAGCAAAACCTTTGGCAAACATAGCTGCTACAAGCAGACTTCCGGCTAATCCCGGACCTTGAGTATAAGCTACAGCTGAAATATCTTCCGTTTTAATCCCTGAATCTTCAATGGCCTGTTGGGTTACCGCTGCGATGTTGCGCTGATGAGCCCTTGAGGCAAACTCAGGAACCACACCACCATACTTGCTATGAATCAATTGGTTACTAATAATGTTGGTAAGAATTTTGCCATCTTTAAGTACCGATGCAGATGTTTCGTCACAGGATGATTCCAAAGCAAGGATTACGCTCATGTATTTATAGTTACCTTTGAATTTCAAATAAAATGCGATGGCAAAAACCGGTGCAAAATTTTTTAAATTTCTGAAATTATTTGCATGGGTTGCCACATTTATTATTCTCTTTTTCATTATTGCTTCAACCATACTGTTTGAAACGAATTTCGGGAAAAGGACTTCAGGAAAGATGGTTGCTGATTTTCTTTCTTCAAAATTAAAGACAAAGGTTGTAATAAATTCTTTTTCAATAGGTTATCTTGGTGCAAGGATCAAAGGCGTGGAATTGTATGATGAAAAGGATACCCTCGTATTGTCGATTAATGAATTACATTTAAAATATAATTCGCTTCGACAAAGCCCACGAAATTTAAAAATCAGCTTTATGGAAATTACCAGGCCATATTTAAATATGGTCAGGCATGGGAGAGGTGAATCTTTCAGCTATGAGGTGCTGATCAGGAGACTTTTCCCTCCTTCAGAAGGTGAAAGCAGTTCAAAATTTTCAGTCAGAAAAATATTACTTAAAAACGGAACCTGGAGATTGCACGAACCTGAACGGACAAAAAGCCTTGGACTAATGCACTACAACGATTTTTATGTTACAGATATTTCTTCCACACTTAAAAACTTCAGGATTTACAAGGGAATACTCGAGGCTGATATAGAATCATTGAACGGACAGGATAAGAGTACTTTTCTCATTAAAAACAGTTCAGGAAAGCTGACCATTGATTCAGCCAAAATCAACCTGACCGGCATGATACTGAATCTTTGTGAGAGCGAATTTCATGGCAATTTCGGTTTCTTCTTTGATAATTATCAGGCATTTGCTGACTTTAATTCCAGTGTAGAGATCCGGGCTAATCTTCATGATTCCCGGCTTAATCTGAAAGATTTAAGATTTTTTTCACAGGAACTACAGACTTATGTGGATAATATTTTCATTGAGGGAGACGTAAAAGGTACACTCGACAACATGAAGGGAAATGATCTGGTTATTCGTTATGGTAAAGATTTTAAATACATCGGGAAAGCGAAGCTTGTCGGTTTGCCGGTCTGGCAGGAGACTTATTTTGACCTGGATGCAACAAGTCTTTATTTTTCCTTTAGCGATCTTTCAAAATTGATTCCGTCACTTTCTTTTTCACCCATGCTGACTGAAAGCGGAAGATTGTTGTTTGTCGGCAAGTACAGTGGCTTTCTGAATGACTTTGTAGCTTATGGAACCATAGCTTCAAAATTTGGTAAAATTAAAACAGATATTAACCTGAAATTACCTGAAAATGGCCTTTCGGTCTATTCCGGAAATATGGAACTCAATGATTTTCAGCTTGGACAGTTTCTTGGCGTGAAAGAAATCGGCAGAACTACCCTTCAGGCAAATATTAAAGGCAATGGCTTTGACCTGAAAGAGATTACAGCTAATCTGAATGCCTCGGCCAACTATTTTGAGTTTAAAAACTATACTTATACCAACCTGAAATTCAACGGAGACATTATCAAAGAGCTGATAAACGGAAAATTTACAGTTTCAGACCAGAATCTTGATCTGGACTTTAAAGGCAGTATTGATCTTGGCAGAAAAAAACCACAATACAATTTCACAGCCGACATTAAAACAGCCAACCTGCAAAACCTGAATCTTTATAAAGATTATCTTCAACTAAAAGGAATTATTGAAATAAGTGCCTCAGCAAGCAACCTGGACGATATTGACGGGAGGGTGCTGGTGCTGAACGGGAGGGCAGAAACCTCAGCCAGTATTTATCGGGCCAATACGATACTAATTCAGTCAAAACCTGTTTCAGACAAAAAGTTTCTCACTGTTCGCTCCGATTTAATTGATGCCAGCATGGATGGGAAATTCAATTTTGAAGATATTCCCAACATTATCCTGTATAGTTTTAGTCATTATGTTGACTCCTCATTGTTTAAAGTTAAAAAAAATCCCGAGCAGGGACAGTTCCTGAATTTTGATGTTACCTTTAACAAAACAGATTTCATAAATCAGTTACTAAAAAACCAGATTGTTTTTACTGATAATTCAAGAGTAAAAGGTTATTTTTCGGTTAATGATCATGCGATCAAGGTAAATGCGAATATGCCCGGTCTGAGTATCAGAAATTATAATTTCGGGACCCTGTTATTGAATTTATCCTCAAAAAGCAAAATACTCAGCGTGTATTCTTCTTTCAGCAATCTTTTCAAATCAGACAGCATTCTGGCAGAAAATGTAAACTTAAGTGCTTCTTCATCAAAAGACAATGTGAATTTTACATCATATCTTTTTAATCCTCAGTACAAAACTCATCTGGCACTGAACGGAGGTATGAAACTAAGTAATGATTCTGCTTTGGTAGTTCTTAATAACAGTTATCTTACCAATAAACTCAGTGAAAAATGGAATATTAATTCAGACACCGTCATCATTAACTTTAAACCTGAAATTTATGTCTCGTATCTTGAGCTGACCAATGCCAATCACATTCTGAAAGCAGTCGGCACTATCAGCAAAAGCGGTGATAAACCCCTGAGGTTGGTGGTGGACAATATCAGCTTTGATTTTTTCAAGAATTACATTCCGGTTAATTTATCCATGTTTGACGGAACTGTCAATGGTCAGCTGGTCATTTTTAATTTACTTGGAAATGCTTATTTCGATGCAGCTTTCTCTGTAAATCCGCTTTTTTATGAAGGTGATAAAGAGTTAGGTACACTGATACTGACTTCTTCGCATAATCCGGTCAGCTATAAAACAAACATAAACGGAAAACTGTATTCCACAGGAATGGACGATGTCATGGAAATCAACGGATATTTTGATTTCGTCAAGACCAAAACGATGGATTTAAATGTGGAAGTGCCACAAACCAGCCTGTCGAATTTTGAACCCTTTGTTTCCTTTATGGCTTCTGACATTGAAGGAGATGTTAACGCCAATGTCAGGTTTTCAGGGCCATTGTCAAAATATAAGGTTGAGGGGAAGGCCTATTTTACAAATGCTTATTTTACAATAGATTATCTGAAAACACGCTATCATTTTACAGATCAGGCAAGGATGGACGAAAACGGGATTTATCTGGAAAACATTGTAGCTTATGATGAATTCGGGAATCAGGCTTCAATTTTTGGTGGGGTAAAGCACCGCTATTTCAATGATTTTTATCTGAACATCGGCATTATCGGATACAATATACATGGTTTAAACACCACTTCCAGCGACAATTCAATTTATTACGGAAATGCATTTGCATCAGGGAGAGTGGATATCACCGGCCCCCTCAACAACATAAAAATGAACATGCAGCTAAAATCCGAACCCAATACAAAAATCTATCTGAATGCCTATGACGACAATACTTTTGGAAATTACAAATACATCAGGTTTACCCAGGGAAGTTCATCATTCAATCAGTATAGCTCAAATGATATGTCAGGTATTTCAGTCAATCTGGATATGGAAATTACACCTGATGTTGAACTGACCATCATTTTTGACCCGGTTACCGATGATGTTATCCGTGCCAAAGGTAGTGGAAATCTGAAACTTCTTGTCGATGAATACGGGAACAACAACATGTGGGGAACTGTCTTTATTGATGAGGGAACTTATACCTTTTCGACCATTATCAAGAGAAAATTCAACGTTACGAAAGGAAGCAGCCTGACATGGAAAGGGGATGTTTATGAGGCAGATGCCAATATTGAGGCTATTTACAAGCTGGAGGCAAGTGTTTACAGCCTGATCAAAGACAATAAAAACATGTCGCAGGAAGAGAAAGACCTCTACAGACAAACGAATTTTCCGATAAATGCCAAACTGATACTCACGGGAAATCTCTTTTCTCCTGATGTAAAACTTGATTTTGAAATTTTAAATACAGGAACGCTGTCTTCAGGGAAACAGGATATTTTTCTGAATCAGCAGATAGCCAATATCAAGAACAACGAGCAGGAACTTAACAAACAGGTGATCAGTCTTTTACTGTTAAATAGCTTTTTGCCGCCTGAAACAGGACTCACCGGAATTGCCTCGGAGAGTGATTTCAATCTCAATATCGGTTCTTTATTGTCCAATCAATGGAACCAATGGCTGTCAGGATTTTCACGGCACATCAATACCAAATACATCAACAACATTCAGTTTGGAGTCAATTATGCCAATGAAAAACAATATCAGCGCGAACTTGATGTATTGCTCAGCGGAAGCCTGTTTAACGACAGAGTCGATTTCTCCGGAAGCTATGATATTGAAAATGATAATACTAACTTTCAGGTGAATTTTCAACCCATCAAGTCGAGTCGATTAAGAATAAAGGTTTTCAACAAGGCTGAAAATAATCTGGCTTATCAGCAGGACATCAACCGCCAGGGTATCGGGCTCTTTTTTAAGCAGGATTTTGATAAATGGGGTGAAATTATCAGGCGGAAGAGAAATGTGATTTATTCCAAATAATAAGTTCAGTAAGTAAAAGCATACTGAATCAGGTTGGCTCCCATCTTCAGAGCTTTTTGCCTCACTTCCTCGGGGTCTTTATGAACGCTCTGATCTTCCCAGCCATCTCCTAAATCACATTCATAAGAATAAAACAAAACGACCCTGCCTTCGTGTACGATGGCAAAGCCCTGAGGGGGTTTACCGTCATGTTCATGAATTTTGGGCAAACCGTTCGGAAAGTTAAATTTCTGATGATAAATGGGGTGATCAAATGGCAATTCAACCAGTTCATGTTCAGGAAATATCTTTTTTATCTCATTACGGACAAACTTGTCCATTCCATAGTTGTCGTCAATATGCAGGAAACCGCCTGCAAGCAGATAATTCCGAAGGTTCTGAACTTCCTGAGGCGAAAAGATGACATTCCCATGTCCGGTCATGTGTATGAAAGGGTAATTAAAGATTTCTTCACTTCCAACATTAACATCTTCAACACCTGTAATGTTGGTACCCAGATTTTTATTGCAGAAAGTTACCAGATTGGGCAAGCTGGTCGGATTGGCATACCAGTCTCCGCCTCCACGATAAACCAACCTGCCGATTTTAATTCCGGTTTGTCCATAACTATTGTGAAAAAAAGCTAAAATGATAAACAGAAAAGTTAAATGCCTCATAAACTGTTAATTACGTTAATTGCAGAAAGAAAATGAATGGCAGCGGTTTCACTTCTGAGTCTTGCCTCACCGAGGCTCACCGTTGCAAATCCATTGCCACGTGCAAGCCCGATTTCTTCATCCGTAAAATCTCCTTCAGGACCAATGACAAAAACCAGGGGATTATTTTTCCTGTAAATATTACCTAATATTTCAGATGAATCTGCTCCACACCAGGCAATTAATTTTTGATAATCAACAGCTTGAGTTTTATATAAGAATTCTTTCAGCTTTTCAGGTGGATTAAGTTTGGGAAGATATGCCCGGAATGATTGCTTGATGGCACTGATGATGATTTTTTCGAGACGCTGAAAATTGACTTTCGTTCTTTCAGTTCTGGCTGATTCAATCAGGCTTATCTCACTGATGCCCAGTTCAGTCAGTTTTTCAATTGTCCACTCAAGATTTTCTCTTGTTTTGAGCAGACATACAGCTGCATGTATAAAAACTTTTGATGGAGGATTTTTTTTAACTTCCTGAATATCAATAATAGCTGATTTGTTGCGTTCTCCGGCAAGTTTTCCTTTAACAATTAAGCCTTTTCCATTGGTAATGAAAAGTGTATGACCTGTCGCGGCACGAAGCACCTTGAGCAAGTGATAGCTTTCTTCTTCACAAAGCTCAAATGTGGAGACAGCATCGGAGATTTTTTGGTCGTAAAAAAGAATTTCGTTCATAAGTAAAAAAAGAAACCCTGCAGCAAAGATACTGCAGGGTTTCAAACTGTGCCCAGGAGGAGACTCGAACTCCTACACCCGAACGGGCACCACCCCCTCAAAGTGGCGTGTCTACCAATTTCACCACCTGGGCAAAAAATCTTGTGATCCCGGAAGGATTCGAACCTTCGACCCACAGCTTAGAAGGCTGTTGCTCTATCCAGCTGAGCTACGAGACCCGACTTTTAATTGATTTCGGGGTGCGAATTTCGGATTTTTCTTCATTCAAAATTCGAAATTGAAAATTTTCAATCCGAAATCATTTTGTCGGGGTGAGAGGATTCGAACCTCCGACCCTCTGCTCCCAAAGCAGATGCGCTAACCGGGCTGCGCTACACCCCGCGATCACCATTAAATCAAGAACTTATGCGGAGAGAGGGGGATTCGAACCCCCGGTACCCTAATCGAGTACGACAGTTTAGCAAACTGTTGGTTTAAGCCACTCACCCATCTCTCCCTGACCTTTTTCATTCAGGAATAGCTGAATATTCCTGTTTACGGAACTTTTTTCCGGTGGGCAAAGATATATATTTTTCATAAAAAAACTTTTACCTTATTTTTTTCATCGTCTTTGAAGGAAAGCACTTTTTATCCTTAGTCAGTGGGGATTTATTTCTTAATTAAATATAAGTAAAAGAATATCAATTTTTTAGATTATGATAAAAAATTTTTGCACATGGAAAAAAGCTGTATATTTGCTACTTAATCTATCGATTAAATAGAGTAATTGATTTATGAAAAACTATTTTAAAAAACTGCAGGAGGATGTAAGATTTCAGGAAGGTTTGAATGCCTGTATCAATTGTGGAACGTGTA
Organism: Sphingobacteriales bacterium; assembly: GCA_012517435.1. NCBI lineage: Bacteria > Pseudomonadati > Bacteroidota > Sphingobacteriia > Sphingobacteriales > Sphingobacteriales bacterium. The sequence goes on from JAAYUY010000077.1 coordinate 15,053, forward strand.
CAGCAATATGCCCTGCTGCTGAATTTTACAGGTATGATCCGCGCCAGATTGCAGATGTGGTACAAAGCCGTAATGATGATGAGATAGAGACGCTTTTGAAGTCGGATACTATCTGGTATTGCGGAGAGTGTATGAGTTGTAAAACAAGATGTCCGAGAAGCAATGCTCCGGGATTGATTATCATAGCCTTACGCTCATTGTCGCAGGATACAGGCTTGTTTATTCATTCGGAGAAAGGGAGGCAGCAACTAGCCGTCAAGCGGACGGTAGGCGAGAATATTTTGAAAACAGGTTATTGTGTTTATCCGGGAAGTCTCATGCCCAGCCTGCATCCTGAGCAAGGTCCTGTATGGGAATGGGAACTTGAAAATATTGATCATGTCATGCATAAATTGGGGGCAAACTATAATGGAGAAGGAGCAGGTGCGCTTCGGAAAATCCCTGAAGAATCGCTAAAGGAATTAAAGGCAATATTTGATGAAACCGGAGCTACCGACAGGTGGGAACTGATTGAAAAAATCTCTGCCGAAAAAGCAAATGATATGGGTTTAACTTTCGATGAAACCATGAATTGCTCCTATTTTAAATACATTTACAAGCATAATTCAAGAAACCATTTTGCAGAATGAAAGAAGAAGGTAAAAAGAGAATCTGGTCGGAGTATCAAAAAGAAGTACCTGATGATCATTATTATTATGTCAGAAGTTGTATCCGACAAACATTTTTCCCCGGCTCGGAGCAGGCATTTCTGAGAATATTAAGAGAGGAATTAAACAGGGACGTTTATGAAAACCCTTATCATACTACCTGCACAGGCATTGCTTACCATGCCGATATTGTTCCTTTTGATACAACGATGACGGTGGTCGCCCGCCAGTTTGCACTGATGACTGAATCGGGATACCGCAACTATGTCCCTTCCTGTATCACTTCTTTTGGTATTTATACGGAGATTCTTGAAACATGGAAACATTTTCCTGAAGTTGAAGCCCGCATCAGGGAAAAATTATGGAAAGCCACTAAAAGGGAGTTTAAAATCCCTGAAAATCTTTCTCATTCGAGTGATGTCATTTACCATTTCAGAAATGAAATAGCTGAAAAAGCAAAATATCGTCTGGTAAAATGCAAGACCGGTGAGCCATTAAAGGTAGTTGACCACATTGGCTGTCATTATGCCAAAATGTTTCCTGAAAAGGGGATAGGAGGGGCTGAATTTCCACAGGTTCTTTCCGGAATGATTGAAGCATGGGGAGGAGAGGTAATTGATTATCCCGAGCGCAGGCATTGTTGCGGATTTGGTTTTCGTCAATACATTGTTCAGGCAAACAGGGGATATTCTCTTTCATGCAGCAGAAAGAAGTTTGAATCCATGGAGCCGTATGAACCTGATTTGATTATTACTAATTGCCCCGGATGTCCGATGTTTCTCGACAGATGGCAATATGTAATCAGTGAAATGGAGGGAAAAACCTATGGTAAAAACGGTTTTGGAATTCCTGTTTTTACCTATGAGGAAATTGCAGGATTGGTTTTAGGCTACGATCCATGGGAACTTGGATTGCAGGTTCATCAGGTGAGTTGTGAACCTGTGCTGGATAAAATAGGCATACCATACAAGCTGACAGAAAAGTTTACAGGTAAAAACAAGGAATTTCTGGGGGTACCTAAAATGCCTCAATATTTAAAGTTTTGTTGTTAAAATCAGGATATGAAAAAGAAGGTTCTTGTCATCGGAGGAGGAATTGCCGGCATTGAAGCCTCAGCTTTTTTAAGCAATATGGGCTTTGATGTTACTTTGGTAGAAAAGGAAGAAAAGGTTGGAGGACACCTCAATAATTGGGAAAAGTTATTTCCGACCATGCGATATGGGTCTGAAGTCCTTGATTTTCTTAAACAAGGATTGAATGGCAAAGTAAAAGTTCTGACCTCCAGTGAGGTTGAAAAAATTGAAAGAATTGAAGATCAAAGGTTTGATATATCAATTTCTTCAGGGTTAAATGAGACTGCCGATGCGATTCTCGTAACCACAGGTTACGAATTGTTTGATGCCAGAAAAAAAGAGGAATATGGCTATGGGATTTACGAAAATGTAATTACTTCAGCTGACCTTGAAGGGTATTTCAACAGCAATCGGGAAGTCAGGACGAGCGGAGGAAAAATCCCTGAACGGATAGGTTTTGTTCATTGTGTGGGCAGCAGAGATGAAAAAGTCGGGAATGTATATTGTTCAAAGGTTTGTTGTGTTACGGCAGTCAAACAGTCCATCGAAATAAAACAAAAATATCCTGATTGTGAGGTGTTTTGCTTTTATATGGATTTGAGAATGTATGGGATGCATTTTGAACATCTTTTCAAAGAAGCTCAGGAAAAATATGGGGTTCAGTTCATTCGCGGACGACTATCGGAAGCATTTGAGAATCAGGATAAATCAGTTTTAATAAAGGTAGAAGACACTTTGCTTAACAGACCTCTGAAAATGTCGGTCGATTTATTGGTATTGATGGTGGGTTTTGTTCCGGCACAAGGGACGCTTAAAATTGGCAGTATGCTGGGGCTGGAAAACGGTATTAACGGCTTTTTTAAAACAAGAGATCAGCATACGCTAACAAATGTTTCGAATGTTCAAGGGGTGTTTTTTGCCGGATGTTGTACTTCTCCGAAAACCATTACCAATACCATCACTGATGCCCGTGCAGCCGCTTCAACGATTGCTGCATATCTGTTAAATTGTGAAATTGATAAAAGAACAGTAAATACCAGAAAATGAAATTTGGTTTTGAAATTTTAAAAGACAGACAGATAGATTTTGACAAACTCGACAGATCATTTTCTTTTTATCTGAGGGAGAGTGAACCTTCGTTCAGGCTATGCATTTTTTGCGGAACATGTGCTTCAGGGTGCTCTGCAGCTAAGTTTGATAATTTCAGTCTGAAAAATGTTTTTTTACTGATTAACAGGGGATTTACTGAACAGGCCACAGATGAAATTAAAAAGTGCTGGTTGTGTGGCAAATGTGTTTTGTCTTGTCCACGTGGCGTCAACACCCGCCAATTGATTTTGAAAATTATGCAGAAAACTGATAATAAATAGCTTATGCATTTTCATCCTTTTGTTTTGCCTTTTTTGCTGGGACTGATTTTTATAGTTGTCTTCTTTGTTGTTAAAATAATCTACTGGTATCAAAACCTTTTGATTGAAGAAAAAATCAAATTCATACAATCGGTCTTTACCGTCAAAACATGGCTGGCTATCAAAGAAGTTTTTTTTGAAAGTTTGCTCCATCGAAAGGTTTTTAAAATTAATCCATTGCTGGGCTACATGCATTCGAGCATTGCCTTCGGCTGGTTTTTGCTGATTCTCATTGGCAACCTTGAATCAAGGCTGTATCATCCCTCTGACTTGAATCCACCTTATTATCCTATCTTTTTGAGCTACTTCGATAAAAGCAGCCATGAAGTATATTGGTTTGCGGAAATTTTCAAATTTGTCATGAATCTTCTGCTGTTGATCATTCTGACAGGTGTTTCGCTGGCCGTCATCAAACGTTTCTACGCTAAACTGTTCAGTATGAAAAAAACGAGCAGCTTAAAATGGTCTGATAAAATTCCCCTTTATGCCCTCTGGCTGATTTTTCCTTTCAGGCTTCTGGCAGAAAGTGTTTCAGCAGGTTATTACCACAATGGAGGCTTCCTGACCAATTCCCTGGGCTCTGTATTGAGCAGTTTCATTCCTGAATATCCTTTTGTTGAAATGTTTTACTGGCTTTATTCCATTTCACTCGGAATATTTTTTATTAGCCTTCCATGGTCACGTTATATGCACATACCTTCTGAAGTGGTATTTATTTTTTTCAGAAATTATGGGGTTGATTTCAGTCCGGCAAATAAAGCTGTAAATGAAGTTGAAGTTTTATCCTGCTCAAGATGCGGTATCTGTATCGATACTTGTCAGATAATGTCTTCAGCAAGGGTCAATCATATTCAGGCTGTTTATTTCCTTCGGGGTGTCAGAGAGAAAAAATATGATGAAAACAAAACATTTAATTGCCTGATGTGTGGAAGGTGTTCCAATATCTGCCCGGTTGGAATTGATGTCAACAAATATCGATTGAGTCAGCGAATCAAAGCAAATATGCAAATTGATTTACCTGCTGATAAAGTTAAAATCAATCCATTGGAAAAAGCTAAGGTCGGCTATTTTGCAGGATGTATGACCTATCTGACACCCTCGGTGAAAGAAGCAATGATTCAGATTCTGAACCAATCAGGCTCAAACTGGATATTTCTGGATGAAAAAAGCGGTATTTGTTGCGGAAGGCCTGCAAAACTTGCCGGATTAACCTCAAAAGCCGTTTCACTTCAAAATGCCCTGAAAGAACTTATTGCCTCTGCTGAAATTCAACAATTGGTTACTTCCTGTCCTATTTGCCTTAAAACCTTCAGAGAAGATTACAAATTGTCAATTCCGGTTGATCATCATTCGGTGTTTATCAATCAGCTGATAAAGGATAAAAAACTGATTTACAGTCGATTAAATCTGAATGCAGTGTATCATGATCCCTGCGAAATGGGCAGGGGATTAGGCATTTATGACGAACCAAGAGAGCTATTGGATAAGGTCATTCAGCTCAGGAATCATCAATATGAAAAAGATAATGCACTTTGTTGCGGAGGCAGTCTGGCCGGCTTCAGGCTGACAAATCAGGAAAAAGAACTGATTACCAAAGACGCTTTAGAAAAAATGAATGTGGCTGATATGAATATTCTGGCAACTTCCTGCCCGATGTGTAAAAAAACATTTGCCAGATATGTCGGGAATAAAGTTTCCGACATAGCTGAAATTGTGGCAATGGCTATGAAAACAAAGGAAGGGCAAAAACATATCAGTGAGCAAATCAGCATAAAGGAGCTGCTATAGACAATTGGTTTTCACTATGTTTTATAGATGTCTATATTCAGTTTCAGCTCTTTCACTATATTTAAGAGAAGATGAATGCGGCTTGCATATTTTTCAAATGATTCATACCTGTCAAGTCTGCTGAATATATCAGGGTTGAGGATATTGGTATGGGAGAATATGGCAATAAACATGGCGTTGCCGGTAAAAGATATTTTAAAAGGAAAAGGGATAGCCTCTTTCAGTCCGTTAATTCTTTCAATCATGGAAGGCGTCAGGATATATCGTGCTTCGATCTGATTGTCTGAAAAAACACTGAAATTGGATTCAAAAACAGGATCTTCAAGCTTTACCAGATTTTTCCACATTCTTCCGATGAGTTCATTGAGCATTTCACCAAATACACTTCCGAAAACAGATCTGGAATAATCGGGAATGACAAGGGTGTGTCCGTTAAAATTTTTGTTAAAATCGCTTTTAAACAGGACACCTTTGAATAATTCACTGATAGAAACCTCAGTTTTTGATTTAGATTTTTCCACCTTTTTATCCAGAACGTGCAGGTAGCTAAGCCTGAAATGAATCTGTTCGGTTTGCCCTTCGATCAGGTCGCTGCCTTTGTAGCGATGTATCTGGTGAATGCTGAAAATTTTGCTGTTTCTGAAATCCTGCTCCGGAATCATTTGATCCGGGAGATACTTAATAGATTGGTTTTCAATAATTTCAGGAATGACAAGTTGCTTGTATTTTGTCGCAAACTTTTCCACCGTCTTTTTTAAAAGCAGAACCGGTATCATGAAGATAAGAAGAGAAAGAATAATACTCCCTGCCTTGAATATAAAAGATTTTGACATGAGTTCATCTCCGATATAATAAGTTCCTGAAATATAGGCCACTACTATGATTAAAGCAGTCAGGATAATACGCCTGATCAGAAAAGTTTGCTTGTCGGGAGGTTTTTCAGGGCGATGAAACAACTGCCATTGTTTCAATTGTTCACCTGAGAATGAATAAACCGCAATAATTAAAATAAGATAAAAGACAGCTTTAAAAATGTTGACTGCAGTTCTCATTTCGAATTCACTAAAGGGGAAAGCGTGTAGAAATCCAATAATCAGGCTGAGGACAGCCAATCCAAATATCAAATAGTAAATTTTGCCAAATAAGGCTGAAAAAATAACAGCTTTCTTACTTTTTTCAATTTGAATAAGCTCTGCTTCTATCCTGCTGAATGTTGATGTAAGATTGTGCATTGTAATTGTATTCAATTGCATTTTCAAGGCAAAGGTAACAGCAGTGAAAAAATAAATTAAGAGTCAATCGGTTTAATGTACTTTTGTGGTGCCAATATTTGAAATAATAACCCTATGGCAATTTATCTGACTATTGCTTTGATAATATTGTTGATTGCGATATTAATAGCATATAATTCAATTATTTACAGAAAGAATCAGGTGGACAATGCCTTTGCCGGTATTGATACCATGTTGAAAAAAAGATATGAACTGATACCTGCCCTTACCGAAACTGTTAAAGCTTATATGGCGCATGAAAGAGAGCTTTTGGAAGGAGTTACCCGGTTAAGGAATTTGTATTTATCAGAAAATCAGCAATCAGGGAAAATTGAATTTGCCGATCAGCTTGCCAGACAGGTAGGAGAGTTGTTTGTTCAGGTTGAAAATTATCCGCAGCTGAA
>JAAYUY010000078.1 GCA_012517435.1 Sphingobacteriales bacterium
CCTGCCTACTGCCTACTTTAAGTTAATTCTGACAGGCTTATTAACTGATCTAACTAATGGACAAAACTAAGTTTCAATTTGAGTATTAAACCTGTATTTTTACCCATCTCCCGCTTTTTAAACGCCAGAAGGAAAGTGTTCCGATAACAATCCAATAGATGGCTTCGGCCAGCCAGATGATCTCAAGAGGCTGACTGAAAACAACTGAAGTTAAAAAGGTATAAACCAGGTAAACTATAATAGCTGCCACTTCAATCAGAAAAGCTGAACGGGTATCTCCAGTACCGGAAAGGGAATGAAGCAGATTGGCTGAAACAGTGAAAACCATCAAGGCGAAAAAAATGGAGTACAACGAATTGATTGACAAGCCGATAATCTGAGAATCACTGGTAATGATTCTTAAGAGGGTATGTGGAGAAAAGATAATCAGGGGAAGAAGGAAAATGACCCAGATATAATTGGTGGAAATTATTCTCAGGATAAGTTTTTTCATTTCGTTTCGTTTATTCTGGCCAAGCAGGTTGCTTACCATGGTGTTGGCTGTAGCAGCAAATCCCCAAACCGGAAACATAATCAGCATCAGTAAAGAACGAATGACATTCGAGGCAGCCAGTTTGTCCTGGCCTGTTTTTTCAATGATAACGAAAAAGGCAAACCAACTGACAATCGAGATAAGATATTGAAGTACACTTGGATAAGAGAGGTTGACTATTTTTCCGATAAGCGAAAAGTCTGGCCTGGGAAAGTGAAAGATGTTGTATTTTCTGAAATCGTGCCTCGAGCGTGTAAAATAAATAAAGACGAGAAAGCCCATGGCTTCGGAAAGAGAGGAGGCCAGAGCTGCCCCTTTGATTCCCATGGCAGGGAAAATCCAGTGGCCGAAAATCAGAAAATAATCAAGAATACCGTTGAAAACAGACATGATGATGGTGGCATAGGTGATAATAGCTGTTTTGGAAATGCCAATGTAAAGTGCTCTGAATCCGGCACCAAGGGCAACGAAAAACAATCCGAAAGAGCGATAATTCAGGAAACTGATGGACTGATAATAGATATCGTTATTGCTGACCAGTAATTTCATGATAGCAGGTCCGGGAATACTGATGAGTAAAAACAGCAAAACTGAGAATGCCAGAAGCAGGTAATTGCCCTGATTAAAGGTTTTACCAATCTCCACATCCTTACCTTCTCCAGTCCTTCTGGCGATGATAATTTGTGTACCCATCGACATAGCCCAGGTCAGGAGGCTGAAAATAAGATAAAAAGTTCCCCCGATGGCTCCGGCAGCAAGGGTAACCTCATCTACTCTTCCAAGAAATGCTGTATCAACCACACTGAGAATGGCCTGTGAAAAACTTCCGAGAATGATCGGTAAAGCAATTTCAAGAATGTTCCGGTAGGAGGTGTTGACTTGCATTTAACATTTAAAATAAATTACTGATTAACAGTGATTCAGGGGAATTTCAAAAGCGTAAAGTTGATTTTACATTTTCAAACAATGCTTTGTCTTCATCACCTGACATGAGTTTTTCAGCTTTTTTCATCAGCTTTTCAGATTTTTTCAAATCGTTTTTTTTGTAGCGGGTAAAAGCATAGGCAAGGGTATTTCCAAAGCTTTTATTTTTTTTATAATAAGCTGATGCCCACCCATCTGCTTTGTTTATCCATTCATCCGACTGAAGAAAGCGGCATATATCAAGGATGTAATCGGTGGCAAGCTCATCAGGGACAAAAGAGGTGGTCATGAATTTTTCGACTGTTAAAGCAAAATTGTTCCAATCCTGCAGGGAGCGAAAATATTCTGTTCTGAAAAAGAGTTTGGCCGACTCATGACTGATGCCTTTTTTCGACATTTCACGATAGTCCACATAATCAAGAATATTCAGTGTGTATCTGAGCAGGGAGGTGTCGCGTTGGTTGATGGCATTGATAAAGTTGGATTCAAAAACGTAATTAAGGTAATTTTCAACGGGGTCTTTGCCATATATTTCCTCAAATCTGCTTTTTTCCTGAAGAAATTTAACAAAAAGGGGATGAGCAGGATTTTTCAGATAAGTCTGCATCAGAAACCATTCGTACTGGTCGTAATTGAAACTGTTTATGTTTCGGAAATAAACATCAGCGACTGTCTTGCCTTCGTCAAAATAGTTGAGGCGGGTAAGGAGAAAGGCAAACTCCCTCGCTGTTTCGGCCTGTTTGTTTTTCTGGTTGTAAAAGGTATCGCGAAGGCTGAGCATATCATAAAACATGGAAGCCGTAGAAATGGCTATCTGCCTCAGTCCTTCGGTGCTGACGGAAGCATCATAGATTTTCCCGAGATTATGGCCTGCCGGATCAGTGAAAATGACTGAAGGAAGGTTCTGAATATTGTATTTTTCAATAAATGAATGTCCGAAATCACTTTCAAAATTGACTTTCAGATTGAGAAAGGTCAGATTGAAAGTAGTAGCGAGTTTGGTATCGCTGAAAACTCTTTGGTTCATCTCGGCACAGCCCGGGCAGGATGGACTATAAATGTAAAAACAAAGAGGTTTTGTGTTTTTCGAAGCCAGATTAAACATGCTGTCGAGCTGAATATCATCGGATATTTCTTTGAAAGCAACACCCTGCGGGTAAACCCATGTGGAAAAGAGGCTGAAAAATAAGAATAAAAAAACAGTCCGGTGGTTTGTGTTCATGATTATTGTTCTTTTAATGTAATTTCTTCGATTTTTTCGAGTGTTACGGGGTTTATAACTTCCATTTTAACAGACTTCCCGTTGATATGGAAGAATACGAGGGAATTTTGAACAGAAAATTTTTTGACAGACTCAGTCCATGGGGTCAGTTCCTGTGCATATACCGGAGCACCAGCAGTTCCATTGGTGATTTGCCATATACTTCGGGTAAGCGTAATTTTTTTTCCGTTATAATCGTCAGTATAGATTTTTGTCTGAGGCGTAATTTCCATTCTGGAATAATTATGTTCGTCTCCACACAACACAGCCACAGTTTTCCTGCTGGCATTGACAATCAAATCGAGTATTTCGTCTCTTCTTTCAATAATACCGGTACGCATGGCATTTCCGGTTACTACGGCCCTGACCCTGTTATTCCCGTTGTACCAGAAAGCATCGGCTGCATGTCCGCCATTCGGGAAGAAAGGTGTATGCAAAGTGATGAAAATGTGGTCAATATCTTTATCAGCTTCCAGTTTGTTGATGGTGGTACGTAGCCAGCTCAACTGGTTGTCCATGATGTATCCTGCAGGATTGCCACTTGTCAGGACGTTTTGAGAAACGCTCGGGCTGAACCAGTAATGCGTATTAAGTACCACGATGGCTACATTGTCGTAGGTGTAATAATATACATTTTCAGAATAGGTAGGAAAATCAATACTTTTAGGGTCGGGGTCATAAGGTGCACCGTCTTCCGATTTGGGGCCATTTTCAGGATTGGTGAAATTTTCGGCAAATACAGCCTCTGATGATTCCTTGTCGAAGGGAAATTTATCAAGCATGTAGCGTTTCCCGATTTCATCGTCAGGAAACATATACATGAGCAATTCATGATTGCCCATGGCTGTGTAAACAGGCATATAATGTGCCCATGGCTCAACGGCTTTTTTCCAGTTGGCATACTGATGATTGATTTCATCTTTGCTCAGGCAATAACCATTGATTAAGTCGCCAGAGAACTGGAAGAAAGAAACATTTTTCATGGAAGCGAGAGACATGAATTTTCTGACCGTATAATAATTTACCCCATACGCATTGCGCTCACCACCTCCGGCTCCATAGCGGGAATCACTGGCGAAAGCAAAGCTGAACGGCTGCCGGCTACCCGGTTTGGGGAGTGTAGTAAATGAAAACTGATAGGTAATTCCGCCAACGATAATCCGGTAAACATATTCGGTGGCAGGAAAAAAGCCCTTGATTTCAATTTCGTGTTTTTTGGAAGGAGTTGTTTCAGGGAAGTCTTTTGTCTTTTTAATCCCTTGTGAAAGGTATTCAACGGTGAGAATCAGCGCTTCGGGTTGTGAAGTCGTAAAAGCCACGGTACAGCCTTCAGTGGTTACTTTACTGACAAAAGGACCTTCCACAATGGTGTTGACCACTTCAAAAGGGCCTGCTCCACGGAAAGCAACCCGCCCTTCATAAATCATTTTTCCACTTTGATCGAGAATGCGGTAACCGATTAAACCTTTTTTATTTTGTCCCCATGCAACAATATCGTTCAGGTCGGAGAGGTCTTTCCGTATGTTTATGCTTGCTTTTCCTGCCGTGATGGCAACAGGTGTTTTTGAATAAAAAGGAACCGGATATCTGACATCGTTCAGCGGGATAAGACCGAAAAACAATGTCCCGTTAAAATTTGGAAGTTTGAAATCGAAATCGATACCGCTTTCACTACCTTTTGCAGCCTGATAGAAATTCTGCAGGCTATAGATGGCCGGAGCAGAAAAGGAGGTTAATTTTAGCCCGTCATTGTCGAAAATAATTTCACCTTTAGGGCTTGGGCTCAGGTTGGTATAAACCTTAGGAATGATTATCTGTCCATGAACGTTTTTAATCAAAACGACAGAAAAAATCAGAATGAAAAATTTTTTCATAGCAAAAGATTTGACGTTAAACAAAAATGAACGTTGCTTGAGCAAAAATTTTTTTGTTAAAAAACAAATTGCAGTTTTACAATAAAAATTTTTTATTACAAAAGTATGGAGAAAATTGATTGAAGGGATAAATTTTGAAAATCATTGATTTTTTGGCATATTTTCTCAAAGCTGTCTATTTTTGCAGGTGAAATAAAACTTTTGCTAATTATCATGTCGAAAAATATCATAAATGTCGGGGATGTTGAATGTGGCGGGAGAAATTTATTTTTAATATCCGGTCCATGTGTCATTGAAGATGAATTGATTATGATGAAGACTGCCCGGCATTTAAAGGAAGTTGGCGAGCGGTTGGGGATAAAAATCATCTATAAATCATCGTTTAGCAAAGACAACAGGAGTTCATTGGCTTATTATCAGGGTCCTGGCATCGAAGAAGGATTGAAGTTACTTGAAAAGGTAAAGAGTGAGTTTGATATGCCTGTTTTAAGCGATATTCATTTTCCACAGCAGGCTGAGATGGCCGCAGAAGTGTTGGATGTCATACAGATTCCGGCCTATTTGTGTATGCAGACAAGTCTTGTAGTGGCAGCAGCAAAAACAGGTAAGGTATTGAATATCAAACATGGACAGTTTATTGCACCCGAAAATATGCTTCATCCGGTCAAAAAAGCTGAGGATTGCGGCAATCATCAGATCATACTCACTGAAAGGGGATATACCTTTGGTTATAATGATCTGGTGGTGGACCCCAGAAGTTTTCATCATTTAAACAAAATCGGCTATCCGGTGGTTTTTGATATTACCCATTCGGTCAGGAAATACGGGATTCCCAGTGCCGATCCGAAAGGAGGAGCACGTGAATTTTTACCGGTACTTGCCCGGGCAGGAGTCGCAGCCGGAGTAGATGGCATTTTTATCGAAACCCATCCGAATCCTTCAGAGGCACTTTGTGATGCAGCCAGCCAGCTTTGTGTTTATGACCTTGAGGCATTCGTCAGGCCTTTACTTGAATTGCATGAGATCGAATTGAAATACAGAGAATTATAATTTATGGAACTTTACCTTGATTCAGTTGACCTGAATGAAATAGAACAGGCCTTTTCGCTGGGTTTTTTAACAGGACTCACCACAACTCCCACCTTTATGCACCGGCAGGGCATAAAAAATATTGATGAAGCCATTGTGAAGCTATCTGAGAAAGTGCCTGTACTTCAACTCGAAGCCATTGGCGAATCTTCTGAAGACATTATCGGAGAAGCAGAGCGGTTGCTGTCGTTGGGATTAAATCCGGGAAAAACTGTTTTTAAAATACCGGTTTCCTTTGAGGGGGTAAAAGCATGTAAAAAGCTGATTGACAAAGGAATACTGGTTAATATACATTTGGTTTACACGATTCAGCAGGCGTATATGGCTATGGCTGCCGGGGCAACCTATATTTGTCCTCTGGTAGGCAGGCTGCAGGACCAGGGACAAGATGCGCTGGGCTTGATTGACCAATGTGTATCAGCCGTTAATTATTACGGTTATTCGTCAAAAATCATGTTTTCGTCTGTCAGGAATATTGAGCATGTGAAAAATGCGATTAATCTTGGGGTTCATGCCTGCACCATGCCGTGGTATGTGCTGAAAAACCTGACACAAAACAGTTTTACCACACTTGGCACCAATGAGTTTTTACAACATAGCCGGCTGTTGAATATGAAAGCGGGAGATGTTATCAGAAGAGAAAATCCTGTTGTTAAACTAAATGACAACATTACAGAAGCAATCAAACAAATGACGAGCTCGGGACTTGGTGCCGTATCAGTAGTGGATGAATCCGGTAAGCTCACCGGAATATTTACAGATGGTGATTTGAGGAGAAATCTGGGGCAATTTGGCGAACAGGTATTCATGAAAAAAATGGCTGAACTTGCTCATCCGTTACCTGTTTCGGTCGAAAGCGATACCATTCTGCAGGATGTAATTGCTGTTTTTAAAGAGAGAAAAATTGACAATATCATTGTTACCCAATCCGGAAAACCAATCGGGATGATTGATATTCAGGATATAACAGATTTAAAACTTTTGTAATGAACAAAGAAGAGATTATAAAAAAGTATGTTGAGACAGGTGGTAAATTTCTGACAGATAGTAGTGATTTTATCGCTCGTGCTTCCCAGATAGAAGCCCTCGTATTTGATTGGGATGGCGTTTTCAATTCCGGAATAAAGAGTGGTCAGGATCAACAGAGCGGATTCAGCGAGATTGATGCCATGGGGGTCAATCTTTTACGTTTCGCAATATGGCTGAATACCAAAAAGATAGCTCCGGTTGCCATTATATCAGGTCAGAAAAGTAACAATGCCAGATTTTTTGCTTCACGCGAAAACTTCAATTACATTTTCTCAGGATTTAAAAACAAAATAGAGGCTTACGAAATTTTTCTTAATAAAATTCATTCCTCTGCCAGAAAAACAGCCTTTTTCTTTGACGATATTCTTGACTTGTCAATCGTTTCCAGTATTAAACAGAAGCCGGGAGTCAAGGTCTTTATAAAGAGGAACGCAACTCCACTGCTGAATGATTATGTCGGGAGAAACCAGCTTTACGATTATGCAACCGCTTGCAGTTGTGATAGTTTTGCCGTCAGGGAAGCCTGCGAGCTGATAGCTTCAATGATTTACGATTACGACAAGCTGATAGAGATGCGCGTCAGCTATCACAATGGCTATTCGAGTTATCTGAACTACAGGGATAAAATAAAACTTAATTCTGTCGATTTTAGTTAATCATTAAAATGATGAAATTCAGACTTTTAACAATTTTATTGCTTGCTATCGTATTTAGTTTTTGCAGCCGCAAAGAAGTGAAAAAAGTGAGCATGAGGCTTGAATTAGAAGGCATGCATTGTAACGGATGTGCCACCACCATCGAAAACAGTCTGAAAGATTTGAAAGGGACGGAATATGCCCATGCTTCTTTTGATTCGGCCTATGCCTTGCTGTCCATTGATACCAACCAGACGGGAACAGCGGAAATAGTAAAGGCTGTTGAGAAAAAAGGGTATAGGGTGAAAAGTATTGAAATTAATGAATGAGGCTGTTGATATTCAGAATATTTTCCAGCATCATAACCCTGATGATTAATACAAAGCCAAACAATACCAGCAACACCCCTACAACTTTATTCACAATCATGACCGTTTTTGGGCGGATAAGCCGTTTGATGCGGAATGCGAGCAATGCTTTCAGGATATTCAGTGCGAAATAGGTACCTACCACTGCCGAAAGAAACAGGAAGATTTCGAATTTTTTATTTCCATAGGTGGAGTTGACAAGAGAAACCACACCCAACCAGAAAAACCAGACGAACGGGTTGGCAAAATTAAGCACAAAGCCCTTTACAAGAAGTTTAACAATCCCATTCCCGTCTATCGTTGATTTTGGTCGCATATCACTGAATTTCATCTTTTTCAGATAAGTATAGATGCCGAAGAAAATAAGCACCAGACCACCGGCAAATCCAACGGAAACCTTGTAAATCTTATTGTCAATCAATTGGGCGGTGCCGATATAGCAGAGGAAAATCAAAAAAACATCGCTGGCAGTAATGCCGATGGATAAAATATTACCGGCATTAAAACCTTTGTAAATGACAGTTTGCAGGTGGGTAAAAAACACAGGACCTATCAAAACAGATAGGGTAAGACCGAGAATAATTCCTTCAATGACAGGTTCAGTTAGATTCAAGCTTTACTTTGTTTGTATTGATTGACAAAATTTTCCCAGTCTTCGAACAGGTGAGCTTTTAAAACACGTGGAAATTTATGTTGCCCGCCTAATTTTCCTTTCATTTTCATCCATTGATAAAACAAGCTGGAAGGTAAAACTTCGACAATGACATTTTTGATGGCGGCAATTCTTTCCACGCGATAATCATCATTCAGGTTTTTCAAGTGAAAATCAATTCTTTCACTGGCTACTTTCGGATCAAGGTAGTCGTCACAGCCAAGATACCATTTATGGGCAAACATGCTGTTGTATCGGATACCGCAAACGGTAAATTCACGGATACCAACATTCAGTTCATCTTCCACTTTTTTAATGGCCATGTTCATGTTTTCCTGTGAGAGGTGTTCTCCGCAAAGATTCAGGTAATGTTTTGTCCTTCCGGTAATCTGTATTTCAAACTTTTCCTTGGAGGTAAATTTAATAGTGTCTCCAATCAGATAGCGCCAGGCACCTGCACAGGTCGAAAGGAGAAGGGCATAGTCTTTTCCTTCTTCAACGTCTTCAATGCTGAGAGTTTCAGGGTTTTCAACCATATTGTTATCGATGTCAAAATTTCGTTCGTTAAAAGGAACAAATTCGAAGAAAATGCCATTGTCAACAACTAACTGCATGGATTCGGTGTCGGGATGGCTCTGAAAAGCCAGAAATCCTTCGGATGCCAGGTAGGTTTCGATATAGGTTAGCGGATGTGCCAGCAGTTTTTCAAATCCTTTTTTATATGGGGCAAACGATACTCCGCCATGGACATAAATGGATAAGTTAGGCCAAATTTCATGAATATTTTTCACCTGATAATGGTCGATAATTTTCTCCATCAAAATCTGAAGCCAGGCAGGAACACCTGAAAAAACACCAATATCCCAATCCGGAGCTTTTTTGACAATTTCATCAAGTTTGGTCAGCCAGTCGCGCTCCTTGGCAATGCGTTTACCGGGTTTGTAAAAATACTGGAACCAGAAAGGAATATTACCGGCTGTTATTCCCGACAGGTCTCCCTCATAATAAGTTCCGTTATAATGCAGGTGAGTGCTTCCCCCCAGCATCAGGATGCCTTTGTTGTAAAACTCAGGGGGAAAATTGTAATTGGCTAAGGTAAAAATCTGTTTGATACTTGTCTTTTTTACCTGCCGAAGCATATCGTGAGTAACAGGAATATATTTGCTCGAAGCTTCGGAGGTGCCGCTGCTGAGGGCAAAATATTTTACTTGTCCGGGCCAGGTTACAAAAGCCTCTCCGTTTTGTGCCCGGTACCACCATTTTTTAAAAATGGAATTGTAGTCAAATGTCGGAACATGGCTTTTAAACGATGCTATGAGGTCTTTACTCTTTAAAATTTCAGAAAAACCATATTCTTCGCCAAAAGCTGTATTCTGAGCTTTCTTCAAAAGCTTTTTCAGTACCTTTTTTTGACTTGATACAGCATAATGTAAGGTTTTCTGAACCATGGGATTGCCCCTTAACTCTATGGCTGCTTTTAAGATTGAACCTATAATCGGCATTTCGATAATTTTTTTGTGCCTGCAAATGTAATTTGATTTACTTAAAAAATACAGCTCTTTTATTGAAAACGAAATATCATTCATCAGAAATGACCGAATTATATGAAGTTGAATTGTAATTTTACAAATTCTTATAGCTTTGTGGTTTCGTAATTCTGTTGCAAACCTTTTAAAAACGAAAAAGATGTCAGAACAAAAGAAATTTGTCCCCTTTGTTTCGTCTGAAACAAAAATGGCGGAGTTTACCTTGAGGGCACTCATCATCGGGTTATTTCTGGCCGTTATTTTAGGTGCTGCCAATGCCTATCTTGGACTGAAGGCAGGTATGACCATAGCTGCCACTTATCCTGCTGCCGTGATTGGTATGGCTCTGCTCAAGGCCATGAAAGGTACCATCCTTGAAGAAAATTTTACACGTACTGTCGGATCAATCGGTGAATCTGTTGCCGCTGGTGCTATCTTTACCTTACCCGCTTTCTTTATTGCAGGTATCTGGAAAGAGTTTTATACCCCCGGCCACTATGTGATTTCTGCCTTAATCATGATAACAGGTGGTATTCTGGGAATTATGTTCGTGGCTCTCTTGCGTAGGGTCATGGTGGAAGATGCTGAACTGCCTTTTCCCGAATCGGTTGCTGCTGCTGAAATCCACAAATCGGGCAGAAGTGCTGGTGGTAATTCAAAATTTCTCTTCTGGGCAATGGGTTTTGGCGGTTTGATCAAAGCAGCCGGTGAATTGAAGCTCTTCCTTCCGGTATGGGAAAAATTCGTTACCTTTAAAAGTCAGTTTATTACCGGAACCGGTCAGGCTATTTCAGCCAAAGGCGGTTTACTGATCGGAACTCCCGGTTTAAAACCTGCTTATCTTGGTGTTGGTTATATCATTGGCCCCAAACTCGCTTCCCTCAACTTCAGTGGAGGACTGGTTGCATGGGGGCTTCTGACACCGATAATTTATTATTTCCTTTCATCTCACATTGATTTGACCGCATGGTCACAATATCTGGTTGACAATAACCTTGCAACCGATACGGATGCAGCCATGAAAAAAATATCTGATCCTCAGTTTCAGATGATTACTATCTGGAAAAGCATCGTCAGGCCTATAGCCATAGGTGGGATGCTGGTGGGAACGGTTTTTACCCTGTGGAAAATGCGTAAAAGCCTGGTGGCTGGCATAGCCCGTTCCGTTGGCGATGTCAGAAAAGCCACTCAGGGTGGTGCTGTAACGGATAGAATTGACAAAGACCTCGGTTTTAACTGGGTGATGCTGGGAATTTTAGGCGCTGCACTCGCCACTTTCCTGATTACATTTCTTATTTTTAAAACTTCTTTGGTAGTGGCACTTGTCGCCACCATCGTGATGATTATTGCCGGATTTTTCTTTGGTGCCGTTTCCGGCTATCTGGTAGGTATCATTGGGTCATCCAACAATCCCATCAGCGGGCTGACCATTTCAACGGTTGTGGTAACCGCCCTGCTGATGTGGGCACTGGGAGTAAGTGGAGAAGAAGGAGTACCTGCCGTTCTGGGTGTTGCTGCCATCATCTGCGTTTCCGCTGCAGTTGCAGGAGAAATGCTTCAGGACCTGAAAGCAGGCCATCTGCTTGGTGGTACCCCCTGGCGCATGCAGGTGGGTGATATTATCGGGGTCGTTGTGGCAGCTGCAGTCATGTTTATTCCTATATTCATCCTTCACGAAGGTGATATTGCCAAAGGTATTCAGGAAGGTTATGAAGGAGGATTTGGCAGCCGTGAACTGCCTGCTCCTCAGGCAAGCCTTATGGCTATTCTTTCAGGAGGTATCATTCAGGGGAATATGGCATGGCCGCTCATCATTGTCGGGATGTTGCTCGGAACAGCACTGATCCTGATGCAGGTTCGCAGCCCGATGTTGATTGCCATCGGTATGTATCTTCCTCTCGAGACCACCTTCGCCATTTTTACTGGCGGGGCTATCAAGGGCATCATGGAAATGATTCAGGAAAAACGTAAACATAATGAAGCCCAGAAGGCACGCACCGAAAATGTGGGTATTCTCATCGCTGCAGGATTAATTGCCGGTGAAGCCCTCATCGGATTACTGTTTGCAGCCTTTGCCTTTTTCGACATGAAAATATGGGCATTCAAACATCCCTCATATATCACCAGCCTGGTCATTCTGGTCATCATTGCCCTTGTGCTCATCAATCTTCCGCTGCGTAAAGCCGGAAATCCTGATGAACCGGCACCTCCGGTAGCCAGTCATTAATTTTTGCCATGAACTTTTTTCAGCGGAGAAAAATATTGAAACAAGCGAATTTGCTTGATCTGACCCCTTACCGGATCATGGATGATGAAATGGAAGACGGAATGGTCAATGTGTTGTTGCCGCGTTTCAATTCCCGGTTTTGGGGGCCTAAGCTTCAGCCTTTGCTGGCACCGCACAAAAAGTTCATAAAAATTAAACTTGATGAATTTGGCTCAGAAACATGGATGCTGATGGATGGAAAAACCTCAGTCGGTCAGATAGCTGAAAAGCTCAGGGAAAAGTTTGGCGACAGGATAGAGCCTGTCCACGACAGATTGGGCAGATTTATCTCCATGATGTACGAGCAACGCTATATTTCATTTAACGAACTTAAAAATTAAATTTATGGGAAAAGAAATTTTAAATTTAGAGCCTAAAAACCTCTGGAAACATTTTTATTCACTGACACAAATCCCCAGACCATCTGGTCAGGAGGCGGAATGTATCGCTTTTATCAAAAAATTCGGAGACGACCTCGGTCTTGAAACAGAAGTTGACGAAACAGGAAATCTGGTCATACGAAAACCTGCTACTCCGGGTATGGAAAACAGGAAAGGAATAATTCTTCAGGGACATGTGGACATGGTTCCGCAGAAAAACAGCGATAAAGAGCATGATTTTTCAAAAGACCCTATTGATGCATGGATAGATGGAGAATGGGTCAAGGCAAAAGGAACAACACTTGGTGCAGACAATGGCATTGGTGTAGCCTCAGCCATGGCCGTTCTCGAGGCAAAAAATATTGAACACGGACCTATTGAAGCACTGTTTACCATAGATGAAGAAACAGGAATGACAGGGGCTTTCGGATTGAAACCGGGATTTTTTAAAGGAGATATTCTTTTAAACCTCGATTCGGAAGATGAAGGTGAATTGTATATAGGTTGTGCAGGAGGTATCAATGGCAGTTTTACCTTTTCTTTTCAGAAAGAATCAGTGCCAAAGAGTTATCAGGCATACCGAATTGATGTAAAAGGCCTGAAAGGAGGCCATTCCGGGCTGGATATCAACCTTGGTCGTGGCAACTCCAACAAGATATTATTCAGGTTTTTATATCATGCTGCAGGTCGTCATGGATTGAGGATTTCTTCTTTTGAAGGGGGCAACCTGCGTAATGCTATCCCCAGAGAAGCCTGGGCAATCGTAGTCGTTCCGGATGACAAAAAGGAAAAGTTTATGACCTGTTTTGAGAAAAATGTTCAAAAGATCAAAAATGAACTATCCTTTACTGAACCAGACTTTATCATGACCTGTAGTCCGGCAGGGATTCCTGAATATGTGATGGATGAAAAATCGCAAAAGGCTGTCATCAATGCCATTTATGCCTGCCCGAACGGTGTTATCCGGATGAGCGATGCTATGCCGGGTCTGGTCGAAACAAGTACCAACCTTGCCATTGCAAAAACAGAGAATGACAAAGTGATGGTGAAGTGTCTGCTCAGAAGCTCTGTTGATTCAGCTAAAGACGACCTTGCCGGCATGATGGAGGCTTTATTTGACCTTGCTGGTGCTGTTTGTGAGTTTGACGGTGCTTATCCGGGCTGGAAACCTAATCCAAATTCCCCGATTCTCAAAACAATGAAGGAAGTGTACAACAGTAAGTTTGGAAAAGTGCCGGAGGTTAAAGCCATTCATGCAGGCCTTGAATGTGGACTGATAGGAGGTGTTTATCCCAATCTCGACATGATTTCGTTCGGGCCTACCATGCGGCACCCTCATTCTCCCGATGAAAAGGTTAATATTGCCACCGTTCAGAAATTCTGGGATTTTCTGGTAGAAACGCTTAAAAATGCACCGGTTAAATAGTTATCCGGTTGTTTTTTAAGTTGTACATTTACTGACCCTAATATTAAACTTTTTATAAGTGTTTGCCCTGCCTCTGACCATTGGCGGGGCATTTTTTTAGTCATTCAGCCCTTTTCCTGACAATATCTTATCTGCGAATTTTTCGATACGTGAGGTTCGTGTTTTCGATTGTACCGGTGCTGAAAAATAAAGCAGATAAGCCCTTTGTCGGCCGGGAGTCAAAGATTCAAAGGCTTGCCTTAACTCCGGCATCCTGAGAAAAATTTCCTTCAGCTCTTCAGGAATTTCGTATTCCAGCACTTTTTTGAAAACTACTTTCTTCCCCTGCTTCTCAAGCTCAGTAGCTGCAAGGATGTATTTTCTGAGTATTGACTCCAGTTGAATAATCTGCTCTTTGCCTGTAAATTTGATCATTCTGACAGCCTGACTGTTTGGACCGGGACTGGAAAGCAGGTTATGAGGATCATCGAGTAATGCTCCTTTAAAAAAACTCAGGGTGCAATATTCCTTAAACCTGCCGATGATCACGACATTCTTGTTTTCAAAAGTGTAGCATAGCTGATACCATTTCAGCTCTTCAGTAAGACCACAGCTGAGAAGTATTTCACGCAATTTCAGGGTTTCTTCCCGCCAGCTGTTGATTTTTGCCAGATATTCATCAATTGAAGGTTTCATGCTTTTAAGTTATTGTTGCAAAGATAAAAGGTCCCTTTCTTTCGTTTGATTTAAACTCATTGATATTCAGCATCGATCATAAATAGCCACCGAATTAATTCGGTGGCTAATAAAAATTGAATTAAAATGTTCAGGGGATAGATGTAAAAGACAAGTATCTTCCGTTTTGATTTGTCAGCACTTTTCTGTAGGAAGATTTGAACCCACTGCTTATTGGTCAAAATGCCTGATGAAAAAATGTGCCCGGCACTGACACTTAACCATTTATCCATGATTATGAAAATGTCCAGTTTTTTTGCTAATATACTGGACAATTAATTATTTTTGCACAAAAATATACAGAATGAAAATAGCTGAATATATATCATTTACTATAGATCGACTGCCCAGGGGATA
>JAAYUY010000079.1 GCA_012517435.1 Sphingobacteriales bacterium
CATAACAAAGAGTATCATCTTTTCCGGCAAAAACAGGTATGCTGACCTCACTGCCTGTTTTAATTTTTCCTGAAGTTTTAAATTCACAACCCTCTTTGTTTTTTATTTCCAGATTAAACCCATATTGTGTATTGGGTGAATAGTATTGAAAATAAAAGCTGCTATCGTTACGGCTCATTTCATCATCACCGTTCCAAATGTATTCGGTTGGCTTTCCATGAATATTGGTTACGAAAAAATGAAACAAACCGCAACCCGAGTCAGCCGCTACAGGCGTAGCTGATACTCCGTTGATGGCTTTCAGAAAGAAGACATTGGTGGAGCTGCCGGGGACAGGGCATTTGTTATCCTTAACCCTAACTACTAACGGGACATAAACTTCTTTATTAATATCTGTAAGTAAATTTAAATCAATGATTTGCAGAGGCTTATCGGGATTGGTCTGATTGATGGACACCACCTGATAATTATGCATGAAAAAGACAGAATCTCCGTCAGGGTCGCTGGCAGTCAGTTGAATGTTTGAACCAGACCATGAACAAATGTATTGATTTGCAGGTAGTTGAATAGTCGGGGAATTATTGGCCGTCTGAGTGGTAATGTTGACAATCCATTCCCTGGTAAAGGTTTTATAAAGTTGTCCGTTATGAAACTGTTTTATTTTAACAGCTAAAAGAGCTGTTTCAGCATTGACAGGCCTGAAGGTAAGTTGACCTGTTTTTGAATCAAGCTGGATTCCTCTCGGATAACTCAGGTTTTTATTGGGGAAACCCCAGAAATATACGGGTTTATCGTATGAATATTGTCCCGAATAAGTAACATCAATTCTTCCCGGCTTCATTGGTTTTGTGAATTCATATACAATAGAGTCGAGAACATAGGTGTTGTTGTAGCAGGTGAGTGCATGAGAATAATTCACATTCTTCACTGCAAGGAATTCGGGAGAAATCAGAGGAAAAACATCTTCATTACCACCCACACAACGGTTTAAATAAGATTCAATGTAAAACTCACTTCCCCCTGGTCCCGTTGAAATCAAAGTGGTTCTTGTTCCTTGCTCATAACAGAAAATAATTTCACAGCAACTTCCGGCAGAAGAAATATCCAGCACCGCAGAATATGAATACTTTTTAATCCCCAACATCGAACAGGTTGGTTTTGAACATCTTGTGCACTGACCTGGACAAACATTCGTCACTTCCACACCGGCAGGCATGGGAGCAGTCTGACTACTGATCAACGTACCACTAGGTAAACATTTTGCCTTTATGGTTGCATTTCCTGGCGAAACGTCAAAACAGCTTGTATAGAGGATCAGTGAAACTAAATATTTATTGTTCCCCTGATAAGTAGTATAAATCTCTCCTCCAAAAAGCTTTTGTGCTGTTCCGGAATAGCTGATGAAAAGAAACAGGAATATTATTATCTGGATTTTAGAATTTTTTCCCATGTTAAAATTTTTGCGAAAATATACCCAAAAAAACGGATATTAAACTTCATTATTAACATAAGTGCCAATAAAATAACCGGTAAAAGACTTTACCATGTGCAACAGGAATGTTTCTTAATTTTGCTATCCTGTAATTGATTGAAAAAAATGAGTAACAGAAGAACATTTCTGAAAAACAGCTTTTTACTGGCTGCATTAGGTGCTGTCGGAATTCCGTTTTCATCAAAAGGTGAAATTTTTCCGGTAAATCTAAGTACTTTGAAAAAAGGTAAAAACAAAAAAAATATGTTTCCATTGGTCATATCGACATGGAAACATGGCCTTGCGGCAAATGAAGAAGCATGGAAAGTATTAATTAATAAAGGTAGCGCCCTCGATGCAGTCGAGATGGGAGTGAGGGTTTCTGAAGCAGATCCTGAAGTTACGAGTGTAGGATATGGCGGATTACCCGACAGAGATGGTCATGTAACCCTTGATGCCTGTATAATGGATCACCTCGGTAATTGTGGTTCTGTTGCCTTTCTTGAACATATTATGCATCCGGTTTCAGTGGCAAGGGCGGTGATGGAAAAAACAAATCATATCATGCTGGTCGGGAAAGGTGCTCTGGATTTTGCACTTTCTCAGGGTTTTAAAAAGGAAAATTTGCTGACACCCGAAGCAAAACTCAGATGGGAAGAATGGTTAAAGTCGGAAAATTATCACCCTGAACCTGTCCCTTCAGAAAAAAACCATGACACCATTGGCATGCTGGCTATTGATCTGGATGGAAACATTTGCGGGGCATGCACTACGAGCGGACTGGCATGGAAATATCATGGACGGGTTGGAGATTCGCCTATTATCGGAGCAGGCTTATATGTTGATAATGAAGTAGGTGGAGCATGTGCTACCGGTAGAGGTGAAGCTGTCATCAAAATGGCTGGAAGCCATTTAATTGTTGAGTTGATGAGGCAGGGTAAATCTCCTCAGGAAGCCTGCAGGGAAGCAATAGAACGAATTGTCAGAAAACAGAAGGACTTTGAATCATTTCAGGTTGGATTTCTGGCTGTGAATAAGCATGGAGAAACAGGTGCTTTCAGTATCTCGGAAGGTTTTGAATTTGCCTTATACCATGATAATCAAAACAAACTGTATCCTTCAGACTATTATCTGAAGAATAAATAAAATCCGGGGCAGTTTCAATGATGATGCTGCTGCCCCGGTAATATGGGTATTTATTAAAGTATCGGGTAAAAATAACTCGTAAAGCAAATGGCAACGAGTGCGGTACCAAATTGTTTTTTAGGTATGAATGTCTGGGTAATGTATCTGACATCTTTCAGGTCAAATTCATCATTAAACCCGTTTTCATATAATTCTAAAATGCTACTGTTCAGGAGGCGTTCTATTTCATCTACGGGGTAGTTGCCGTTGTGTTCACAGACAAGACCCCCGTATTTTTTACCTGTTTTTTTGTCGTACAACCATCCATAAACAATACCGGCTGTCAAGCGTTGCCCTTTCAACCCGTTAGAAACAGCAAAAATTGACTCCATCACAGCACCATGAATAATTTCGGATGGACGTTCGACTTCCCGTGCAATGGCAGGCATAATAGACGAATAAGTCATAATGTTTGCCATTTCAATTCCTGCTGATTTTAATGCGAGGTGGTAAGAGCCTGCGTGAATTGTAATATCGCTTTCGCCAGTACCTTGAGTAATGAAGTAATCTCTTGGAATTCGATTACCAATCACTAATCCGTTGGGCGGATTATTTACCTGGAGCGACTGTCCTCCAAGCAAATCGTTTAAGCTCATTACGTTCATCAGGTCATAAAAAATTGTGTTTGGTTAAACCATATTTCTTTAAAAAAGAGTGCAAAGGTAAAATTATTTACAAATCTCACAACCTGCATTTTTTTTTAAAGATTCGTGCTCTTAATCAAAAAACCTACCAAATATTTACGATTGCTAAGTTAAAGCTAAATTAATTACGACTGCAAATTAATTTTTTATTTTCAAAAGAATTCAACACCATCATTTTTCCTGTGAAAAAGTATGCTATCTGCAACACTCCGGTACATTATTCTTTTCTTCTATTTTGATTTTCAGTGCCTTATCTTTTGGACTGATGTATTTAATTCCCAAATCAAGCCCGCGTAAAACGAATAAAATCCCAATCAGAATTGTTAAAACAGGAATGATTTTTCTTAACTTTTTTTGAAATAAAACCTGAACCCCGGTTTTGAAATAAATGATGAGTGCCAGTATCGGGACAGTTCCCAGTCCGAAAAAGAGCATATACAGGAATCCTTCAAATGGATTGGCAGTCAGAAGAGAGCCAGCCAGCGCCATATACACCAATCCGCAGGGGAGCAGGCCGTTTAAAAGGCCGATAATAAAATATGTTAAGGGATTTGAAAGCCCCATTAGTTTTGAAAACCTGAAGCTGATTTTATTCCCTATTCCTGAAATGCTTCTGGATATGATGTTATTCCCTTTGTAAAGCTGGGGAAAGATAGCAATCAGAATAATCATTACCCCAAGAAAGACAGATAAGTATTGCTGTAGGCCTGCCAGTTGTATTCCCTGACCAAAAAAACCAAAGATTAATCCCATAAGGCCATAAGTCAGGATTCGTCCTGTGCTATAGAGTAAGATGGCGATGAATTTAAAAAAAGCTTTATTGTTTTGAAGCGGAAAAGCCAGCGCGATAGGTCCGCACATGCCTGCACAATGCGGGCTGTACGTGATCCCAAGTATGAAGGCAGCAATCAGAAGCGACATATTAATGAATATAAAGATCCTGTGTGAAAAAATATTTTTTGGCCGAATCAGACCAGCTCAGCTGAATAACGTATTTCCCTTTTTTTACCTCAGAAAGCTGAAAGATTTTACTTTGACTGGTATCATTTTCAAAGGGAAAAACCAGATCGAGAGAAGGGTCGGACGGACGGTATAATTTTAACTCACCGTTTATTGCAATACCCTGAAAATCAACTGGAAAAGTAATCGATAATTTTATTCCATCCAGGTCAACTTTTATGGGAGAAGATAAATTCCGGGTATTTTGTATTCTATCTATTTCCTGCTGATAATCAAGTCCTTGCGGATAATAATCTTTTTCAACCAGATCGACAGTTCGCTGATAGGCAATATAGATTCTTAATGCCAGTGTTCCAAAAAACAGAAGTATGACTAAAATAATTCCCGTTCCCCAGTTAAACTTTATCTTCATGATTATTGTTTTGGTGTCATAAAAACAATTTTCTTATTCCTGACAAATTTACCATCTCTGTAAATAGAAATCCTGATGATATTTTTCCCTTTTGCAAGTTTGTTTTTATCGAGCAATACAAAAAAGACACTTTCTGAAGAACTTTCCTTACCGACAGATATTGAATTTTGACTTAAGAACCGGATCTCTCCGGCTGGTTCTATTGCGGTCAGAGTAACTACAGCTTCTTTTCTGGATTTGTTTATCACCCTGATATTGTATAAGTTACTGACTTTATTATCGTCAACCACTTGGTAGAGTTGTCCGGGAGTGTGAAGAATAGTAACTCCAACCGATTTTCGTGTTGCCAGCAGGGTAATCAGAAATGAAAGTAAAAGAGTCAGTACAATTGAATAGGCAATCATTCTCCAGCTAAATGTAAATTTAGTTCCTTTTGAAATACTTTCTTCGGAAGCGTAACGAATTAATCCACGAGGCATTTTGTGCTTGACCATCATATCATCGCAGGCATCCATACAGGCAGTGCAGTTGATACATTCAAGCTGGGTGCCGTTGCGGATATCAATGCCGGTCGGACAAACATTGACGCACTGAAGACAGTTGATACAATCTCCTTTTCCACTTTCCTGACGGTTTTCATCTTTCTTGAAAGGACCTCTTGGTTCGCCTCTTTTGTAATCATAGGAAACAACTATTGACTTACTGTCGAGTAAAACGCCCTGCAAACGCCCATAAGGGCAGGCAATGATACAGACCTGTTCCCTAAACCATGAAAATACAAGATAAAACAGGAATGAAAAAAACAACATTACCACAAATGCAGTCAGATGTTCAGAAGGACCGGATGAGATAAGTTCCCTGAGTTTATCAATTCCTACCAGATAAGCAATGAATGTATTGATAATTAAAACAGACAAAATGATGAAAATCAAGTGTTTAATACCTTTTTTCAGGATTTTTTCAAAATTCAGCGGTTGTTTTTTTAATGCGATTTGTTTACCGGCATCTCCTTCAATAAGATATTCAATTTTTCTGAACAGCATTTCGAGGAAAATAGTCTGCGGACATGTCCATCCACACCACAATCTGCCATAAATGACCGTAAACAGGATGATGAATAGCATGAAAGAAATCATCATCAGGAAAAGGACATAAGAGTCCTGAGGCCAGAAAATAGCTCCGAATAAAATGAATTTTCTTTCAAAAAAATTCAGCATGATCAGGGGTTGACCCCCTACTTTAATAAAGGGGGTGATGAAAAAAACTGTCAGTAAAAACCAGCTGAGATAGGTGCGGTACCGGTAATACCTGCCGGATGGTTTTTTAGCATAAATCCATTTTCTTTTACCTTCTTTGGTAATGGTACTCAGGGAATCACGAAATGATTCATTTTCGTTATTATTTGCCATATTCTGCAATGTTTTTCTGTGTGAAAAAAACGTAAATTCAGTTTATTCGTTCAATTTTCAGTTAAATTTGAACTGCAACTTACAGCTGGTTCAACGAAAAAAAAATACATTTTTCATGTTTTGCAGCAGGCAAACGTTGTTTGACATGAATTATTTATCTTGCCGGCTTTTAGAAAACAGGATTTTAAAGACCATCATTAAAAAATGCTGATAGAACCTCATTACTTTCCTGTTTCAGCATATTTCAGTTTGCTGCTTAAAGACAAAATCCTTGTTGTGGATGATGTATCCTTGTTTCAAAAGCAAAGCTACCGAAACAGGGCGTACATTTCAGGGGCAAATTCAGTCCTGAAACTGATAGTTCCTTTAAAAGCCGGAAAAAATAACCTTCCCATGCGTGAAGTCCGGATTGATAATGGCATTAACTGGGCAAGAAGCCATTGGCAATCAATATGTTCTGCTTACAACAAATCACCTTGGTTTGAGTTTTATGCTGAAAATTATTACAGCCTTCTGCATAAGCCAAATAACTTTCTGATTGACTTTGATTTAAGCCTGATTCAGCAATTGTTAACCGACTTAAAGATAAGTACCGAACTGAAATTCCTTTCTGACGGTGATGGAAAGTCAATAAACGATTTCAGGGATTATCTTCATCCTAAAGAAAGGAGACAAAAACCTGTTGAAGGATACTTTGAAAAGGAATATACGCAGGTTTTCAGTGAGAGATTTGGCTTTATAAAAGGCTTAAGTGTCATTGATTTATTGTTTAATACGGGGCCGGAAGCGAAATATTTTCTGACAGAAGCAATCAGGAAATAAAGGCCCCGATACTGTTATATTTTTGTTCTCTGAGGGCAATGCGTTCGGTATCACTTATTGCATGAAGTTCCTCAAGATGTTTTTGCAGGGCAGATTTGACCAGATCAAAGGTTTTAGGCGGGTCGAAATGTGCACCTCCATATGGCTCTTTGATAATTCCATCAATAATTCCGGCTTTTAATAAATCCTGGGCAGTCAGTTTCATTTGCTCAGCAGCTTCTTCTTTATGGTTGTAGGATTGCCAGAGAATAGAAGAACAAAACTCGGGAGAAATAACTGCCAGCCATGTGTTTTCAAGCATCAGCAGGCGGTCGCAAACGGCAATTCCCAAAGCTCCTGCTGCAGCCCCTTCTCCAATGACAATACTGATGACAGGTACTTTCAGTCTGAGCATGTCGTGTATATTGGTGCCGATGGCCTCTCCGATTCCTCTAGCTTCAGCTTCCACGCTCGGAAGTGCTCCGGGAGTATCGATAAAGGTGATAATGGCTTTGTTGTATTTCTCAGCAAGTTTCATCAAACGGTTTGCCTTGCGGTAGCCTTCCGGGCTTGCCATTCCAAAATTTCTGAGCTGATTTTCTTTCAGGTTTCTTCCTTTCTGATGTCCGATGACCATCACTGTTTCGCCATTGAATTCTGCAAATCCGCCAATAATTGAAGGGTCGTCTCCTGCCTTTCTGTCGCCATGCAATTCAATGAAGTTGTTGAACAAATGATTTACATAATCCAACGTATAGGGTCGTTCGGGATGCCTTGAAATCATGACCCTTTGCCAGCCTGTCAGGTGATTGTATATTCTCTTTTTTAAGTTTTTTAATTCATTATTCAGTTTGTCCAGTTCCGGTTTTTTCTGTTCAGGAGCTACTGATATTGAATCAAGTTTTTTAATCTTTTCTTCAAGTTCAATGATGGGTTTTTCAAAATCAAATCTAAGCATTAGCACTATTTAATTTGAATCAAATTTAACTCTTTTTTTTAATCCCGCTTATTCGAATCTATAAGAATTTTAAGGATGGCAATTAACCCGAGAACAACTGCCAAAACGCCTATCCATAGTTTTTTGTTCCAAAATTCAACGGCCACCAATACGACAAGCCCCAATAAAAGCACAATGCTCATATAAAGGTCGTATTTCAGAACAAAAGGATTTCTGGCAAATAGTTTTTTCAAAATGAATAAAAAAATAAGCACCAGCAGTATGATTTGCTGAATGTTTAATGTCAAACCTGTCATTTCTTTATCTGATGATTAAGTTTCCTAATTTAAGAAAGAATTCATTGATCTGAAAAAAGGAAGAAAAGTTTTCTGAACCGGGACCATTGGCAAAAACCGGTACAAGCATGGGGGTGGAACTTTTAGCTGAGAATTTGATGTTGTTTTTACCGTCATTCACCATCGAAACACCGCCACTTTCTTTTTCAGAAACTATTAAAAGAAGTGTTTCAGAATCATTTTTCGCAAATAGAAGGATTTTTTCTATCAGTTGATTCAAATCTGTCAGCTCTGCTTTTAGGTGGTCGGGATTATTTTCCTGGCATGCCCATTCAAGCTGAGGAAAGGTGATCAGCATGAAATAACCTTTGTCATTTTTTACCAGTGTTTTAAATGCTTTCTGAAAGGCTTTTACATAAAAATCACCCCGTAGCGGAGCCTTTTCCAGATGCTCTGATGAAAAAAGCACAATGGTTTTAAGCTGGCTCCCTTTTTCAAAATCCTTTTTTTCATCAATAATTTTATAACCTTCTTTCCTGAACTCAAGTATCAGGTCGCGGTTGTCTGTTCTTTCTTTAAATTTTTTAATTCCTGCAGCGATTACCAGCTCAGGTTTCAGGTCAAAAAGCTCAGCAGCTATTTGTTCTTCATTGTTCAGATTTTTCTGATGAGCATAAAAAACAGCATTGACAGGAAATGTGATGGACGCTGAACTGATGATACCGACTGCTCTTTTGCTTACTGCTGCCATTTCAAGCAGGGTTTCTACTTTATTTCCCTTTTCATCAAATCCACTGCTTTTTGAAGATGAAACAAATCCTGTAGCCAGAATTGAGGTTGAAGCGGGAGATTTAATCACTTCTGGAGAAGGACGGATGATACCGGTTTTTTCTAATTTCACAAAGGCAGAATTTCCTTTCATTTCTTCATTGATGATTGAAAAATGTCCGTAGCCGAATCCGGGAACAACCAGTAAAATTATGTTTTTAGGTTTATTTTCCTGAGCAAACAGCCTGAATTGATGAAAACAAAATAAATGGAAGAGGGCAAGTAAAAAAAAGTATTTTTTCATAAATTTCAATTTTATACTGACTGATAAAAATTACCCGGTAAAGTATGAATAAGACCTTTAAATTCAAGTCCGAGAAGTATGACGGATAATTCTGAAACAGGTTTCCCGATGCCTGAAGTAATTTGATCGATATGTGTTTTATTATTGTTTTTCAGGAAATTATAAACCTGAAGTTCGGCTTCGGAAAGTTCGGCAATTTTACCGGCAATATCATCATGTGTATTTGGTTTAGAAATATCCCATCCGAGATGATAAGCGATGTCTTCAGCATTTTCGACAAGGCAGGCTTTGTTATGTTTGATAAGGCGGTTGCAGCCGGCAGACAACAAATCGTCTGTCCTGCCCGGAATGGCAAAGACTTCACGGTTGTAGGAATTGGCAAGCTCAGCCGTTATCAGTGCCCCGCCTTTTACACCTGTTTCGACTACAAGCACGGCATCAACCATTCCGGCCACAATCCTGTTGCGCTCCGGAAAATTTGGTTTATCTGGCGGAGTTCCCGACAAATATTCTGTTATCAGGCATCCTTTTGAAGCAATTTCTGCTGCAATGGCACGGTGCTGACCGGGATAAATGCTATCGAGCCCATGGCCTAAAACTGCAGCGGTAGGTAAGTCGTTGTTTAAAGCTGCACGATGGGCGATGTAATCGATACCTAAAGCAAGTCCGCTGATTATCAATACATTAAAGGGTTTTAACGCGGCTATGATCTGATTGCTGACTGTTTTCCCGTAAAAGGTAGCCTTTCTTGTTCCAACCACTCCCAGCACTTTTGCTACATTCAGGTTTTGCTTCCCTTTGACGTATAAAACCACAGGTGCATCTTCAACTTCCTTGAGCCGTGCAGGATATTCTTCGTCAAGATAGAATAATGCTCTGATATTATGTTTCTGAATAAAATCTATTTCTTTTTCTGCCCTGTCAAACCTTGTGAATGAAGTAATGGCTTCAGCGATGGTAGCTCCTATTCCCGGAACTTTTTGCAGATGATTTTTTCTCTCAGTGAATACTGCTTCAGGACTTCCGCAATAAGCAATGAGGTTTCGGGCCAACACAGGGCCAACTCCCGGTACAAGGGTGAGGCTGATTTTATAAACCAAATCCTGATTCATCAGTGTCCGCTGTATTCTATCAGATAATGATAGTTGTATTTTTCGAGCATTTTTCTTCCGCCAAGGTCGGGCATATCAATAATGGCAGCAACTCCGGCAACGCTTGCTCCAAGTTTTTCTACCAGGCGGATAGCAGCCATGATGGTGCCTCCTGTGGCTACCAGATCATCCACCACCAGCGCTTTTTTACCAGCTTCAATGGCATCCAGATGCATTTCAACCTTGTCTGTTCCGTATTCCAGACTGTATTTTTCTGAGATGGTCGTGTAGGGAAGTTTTCCTGGTTTTCTTACCGGAATGAAGCCACACTTTAATTTATATGCCAGAATGCTGCCTACTATGAAGCCTCGTGCTTCAATACCTGCAACATAATCAATATTTTCCGACTGAAAAATTTCAAATAAGCTTTCTATGGCATGATTGAACGCTAATGGATTTTTGAATAAGGTCGTTACATCATGAAATAAAATACCCGGTTTTGGAAAATCTGGTACATCCCTTATGAATTCTTTCAGGTTCATCTTTTTTCTTTAAAAATATTGAGGAAAATATAAGGTTGCAATTTACACTGTCCTGCTGAAAAAAGCATAAAGTCAAACGCGGGTTTGAGAATTATCTACTGATTATTTTTTACAAAGTTACGGAGGGATTTTTCACCACGG
>JAAYUY010000080.1 GCA_012517435.1 Sphingobacteriales bacterium
ATCACAATTTCAGTGCGTCTGTCAATTACTCTCTGTTCTCAGGCGACAACTATGAGCTGAACACCAATCAGTTTTCAGACAGCCAGTGGAATGGAATTGCAGCCAAAACTGAAGACAGGGCAACCTCTGAAGTCAATGGGAACACTTTACGCTTTAAAGCGGATTATGTCAGGCCTTTTTCTTCAGATATCAAAATCGAAACAGGGGTGCAGGCAAGAATGTTCGATGGAAATTCAGTCTATAAATACGAAAACAAGGATACGCTCAGCGGCAACTGGTTCGAAAATACCGAACGAAGGAATGATGTGGAGTTTTTCAACAATATTTTTTCTGCCTATGTTACTTTCAGCGACAAAATGTTTGGTTTTGAATACATGGCAGGCATACGGGCAGAATACAATGACAGAAAAATCGTTCAGCATATTCTGAATCGTGAATATCCTTATGAAAAGCTTGATTTTTTCCCTTCCTTTCATATATCAAAGCAACTGGTGCATGATCAGCAGATATTAGCCAGTTACAGCCGAAAAACAGAGCGTCCTGATGAAATGAGTTTAGACCCGTTTCCACGTTATATGGATAAGAATACCATCAGAATCGGCAATCCTGCACTTCGTCCTGAATTTGTCAATTCCTTTGAGCTGGCTTACCAGAAAAGATTCAACGGAACTTTCTTTTCCGCAGAAGCCTATTATCGCGAAACTTATGATAAAATCTCAAGAACCCATTATCTCACCGACAGCAATGTAATGGTCATGATTCCTCAGAATATTAACAGGGATTATGCTGCCGGACTTGAATTGATGGGAACTTTTGATATTAAAAAGTTTATTACCATCAATGCCAGCACTAATTTATACCAGTATCATCTGGAAGGAAATATTGAGGAGCAGGATGTTGTTAAGGATAATTTTACATGGAATGCAAGGCTGACCGCTTCATTTCGTTTCCCATGGGGTATGCGTGTTCAACTGATGACCTCTTACAGGGCAAAAGATGTTACCATTAACGGTACGCAGCTGGCTAACCTGAATTCGAGTATTGGTATCCGACAGGATTTCTTTAAACGCAAGTTGTCGGCAGCTATTCAAATCAGGGATTTTCTTGGAAATTCCAGATTCGGATTTACTTCTCAGGGGCAAAATTATACGATCTACACCCGATTCGACAGGGCATGGCCGGTGGTAAGCGGAACACTTACCTACACCTTTAATAACTACAAAAGACGACAAGACAGACAGGAAGAAATGGACATGAACCAGATGGATATGTTCTGATTGTAAGAAGGTGGAAACGTTATTGTGTCAGTAATATCTTATTGTAATAAAGTCTTTCATTTCCACTTAAGCGGACAATTAAAACCTGAGGCCTGATTCCTGAAAGGTTAATCTCCAGATTATTATCCTCCTGCAAAACAGGTTTTGAATCAATCAGATGGCCATTGATGTCGAAAATTTCAGCCTTTTCGAAAAGAGCTTCCTTACTTCTGATTATCAGATTTCTTCCTTTTAAAAACGATACAACAGAAGAATTCTCATCATTGACAGAAGCCTGATAACCTTTATATTGCGGGAAATATGCCCTGCGTATCAATGTCGAATCCAGTATAAATGGATTATATTTCCCTTCCTGTTTGGATGCAATAAAGTTATTACGCCAGCGCTCTTCGTCATCAACCGGGTCCTGATAATGCCACTGATAAAAGGTTTGCAACTGTTTACTGAAAAAAACTCCGTCTGACTGACTTTTATACATGGTATAAAAATAAATCATGGCTCGTGCCACATTGCCTTTATGGTCTTCACGTGGCTCAAACCAGTTTCCGTTATCAATTTCACTGTATTCGTCAATTTTAACAGTTGGTATTACACTCAGTTTATTGCCCAGTCTGTACCAGTAAACGGTTTTATCATCAGGAATATCGGCAAAAGGCAGATTTCCCCTCGCATTGTTGACATCTTCGCGGGTGGGGAAAATGTGGTGCATATCGCTTTTGGCATTACCTTCAGCTCCAAGACTTTGCGGCCATGTATGCTCACAGTTGATTCCTTTATTGTATGCATCTGTTCTCGGATGAGCCGATGCAGGGCTGATATAGACGGCAAAACCGGTGTAAACACAACGAAGGCTGTCGTGATTGTGTTTGGCTACTGCTCCCCAGAGTGCGTCACGGGCTTCATCATACGATAAAACAGTGTTGGTTTTATATTGACCGACAAGCAGGCTCAACAGTTCCTGTCCTTTTTTATCCGGAAATATATCCTGCTGTATCTGAGCAATTAACTGAATGGGGACAATTACCATCAGAGATAAATACAGGAGTTTGTATTTCAGAAAGTTGAATGTTCTGCTGCAATTCTTTATTTTCATCATTTTTTCCTGTTTTCTGGCTTTTCAGGTTTATCAGATTTTACCTTTTTCCTGACACTTTGCTGGTCTTTCAGGATTTTTGAAACCACTGAATAAGGACCTGAAATAATTTCATCTCCTTCTTTCAACCCTTCTGTGATTTCAATATAGTAATCATCCTGAATGCCGATTTTTACTGGTTTCATGACTGCTTTTCCATTTTGGTACAGAAAAACCACTTCTGTTTTGCTTTTACTTTCCTGTTCCTCACTCTGTTCAGCCGTTTCTTTGTGTTTCCTGAATTCCTTCCCTTCAGGATTTAATGAGCGGGTGGTTACTGCCAGAATAGGAATACTCAACACATTTTCAGCCTTTTTGGTGTAAATATCCACCAGAACAGACATTCCCGGTCTGAAAGGTGTTTTGATCAGGCTGTTTTCTTTTATCAGATGTTTATAGGAATCTTCCAGCAACAAAACTTTGATTTCAAAAGTGGTGATTTGCTCGCTAAGGCCTTGCTGGTCTTTGCTCGAATTGGCAATTTCAGTTACTATACCTTTAAATTTTTCATTTCTGAAAGCATCCACTTCGATGGTGGCTGAATCGCCAGGGTTAACTCTGACAATATCATTTTCATTGACTTCGAGCACAGCAACCATTTTGTTCAGGTCGGCTATCCGCATGATGACTGTTCCCTGCATTTGTGCCGTACCGACTACCCTTTCTCCCAACTGATTGTTCAGTCGGGTAATGATTCCATCTATAGGTGAATAAATGGAAGTCTTGTTCAGGCTTTCTGCTGCTTTTCGTTTACGTGCTTCCGAACTTACTACGTTGTATTTTGCCGTTTGAACGCCTTGCTGTGCCGATTCATATTGTGCCCTGGCACTTAAATACTCACTCTCTACCCGTTCAAATTCCGTATCGCTTACTGCCTTTTTTTCTTTCAAAATCAGATAACGTTCATAAAGGGTTTTGGCCTTCTCAAACAGTGCTTTTGCCTGTTGGAGATTGGCTTTTGCATTTTCAAGTCCTGCCAGTGAGCTGTTGTAGGCGGCTGTATATTCTTCCAGCATCGAACGGTATTCGTCAGGCTTGATTCTGACAAGTAATTCTCCCTTTTTAACGCGATCCCCTTCTTTAAAAGGCAGTTCAATGATTTCTCCGCTGACATCGGCAGAGATAGATATTTCTTTTTCCGGCCGGAGCTTCCCGCTTGCCGTTATCAGTTCGCTGATGCTTCTTTTTTCTACTTTGGCTGTCTCAACATTTATCTCGTTTTTGTTTCCAATAACTCCACTTACATTCAGGATAATCAGTAGCACGATAAGACCTGCCAGCCCGATCATCAGATACATCAGGTTTTTGTTTTTACTTTTCTTGAAATGTCTTTTTTCAATGGCCATAATATTTGTTTTTATAAGCTTATGTCTATTCCTCTGTAATAATCAAACACTTTCATTCTGTAAACACATTCATATTTTGCCCCCAGCAGGGTGTTTTCGGCTCTTGTCAGGCCGTTGCGGGCGCTCTGCCATTCATAATAACTGATGACCCCTTCCTGATACATGACCGAAGATTGCTCAAACAGGAGTTTTTGTGCTTCCTGACTTTTAACAGCCGACTCATATTTGTTGATGGCGTTTTTCAGGTTAAACCAGGCTTCATATATGTTGTTTTTGGCTTTAACCTCAGACTCTCTGTAATTGAGTTCAGCATTACGGATGTTGAGGCGGGCGGCCTGTGTATTTCCATAAGTGTTCAGGTTATTGAAAAGCGGAATGGATAACCCAAAGGTAAAATACTGTCCGAAATTATTATCCAACTGCTCTGAAAAAGGTGTTATTTGTCCCGTCAATGGATTCTTTAAGCTTGAGTAGCGTGTAGTCAGGTTCCCCTGAAGTGAAAGGGAGGGATACATCAATCCTTTTGCTGCCTTGTAGGCATATTGGGCACTTTCCAGTTCTGCTTTTGCCTGCTTCATTTGAGGCAATTCCGAAACATATTGATTGATAATTGATTCAATATCAATGTTTTCATAATTCCCGAGCGACATCATGTCCACTGCATATTTGCTGATGGAAAGAGGTTTTTTCATGTCCCAGTTCAGGAGCTGTTTCAGGTCGAGATAAGATTGTTCGAGCTTGTTTTGTACCTCCACAAGGTTGTATTCATTGTTGGCCAGCTCAGCATTCAGTTCAAGTTCTTTGGCTTTTGTTTCCTGTCCGACTTCGACCAGAATTTTTGTTTTCTCAAGCATACTTTTGGTCAGCTTTATCTGCTCTTCCATAAAGGCGACATTCTCGAGGTTCATCAAAATAGCCAGATAAGCGGCTGCGGTTTGAAGGGCTATCTGGTCTTTCATGTTCTGGTTGCTGTGAATATTGGCTTCGAGGGCATATTGATTGGCTTTCACTGTATTAATTTTTGAAAACCCCTGAAAAAGAGTAACTTCACTGTTAAGCTGGAAATAATTTGAATTGATTTTTTCCCTGACATATTCATAGGTGGTGTAATCGAGCGAATTTCCAAAACTATAGCCCTGGCTGGCGTAGGCATTCAGGTTAGGGAGTAGCGATGCTTTGCTTTTCTGAAGGTTTAATCCGCTTTTCTCGGTATTGAGCCCTGCTTTCCTGACCGCGATGTTTTGTTCGAGTGCTATTTCTATGCATTTTTTCAGGTCTAAAGTTTCCTGAGCCTGAAGATGAAAGCTGACCATCAGCATGAAAACCAAGGTAACCCATCTGAAAATCCTTGTCTGTATCATCATTTAACCGATTAAATGTTTATTGACGAAATGTTCAAAATTATACACATTACTGATTTATCAGAAATTTTATTAATCACGTATTCTTTTTCTTTCTTTTTCAGGCAAGATTTCTTTTATGCAAAATTCAGACGAAGAAAGACATTATTTTGATACAGCTTAATATTTTTGTATCGTTTAGTGTTACAAGTAATTCATGAAAATAAGCGGTAATCTGAAAAAATTAATATCCTTATTCATTTTGGGTATTTTTCTCCTGCCGCTGATTGTTAAACTGGAGCATCATCACGAACAATTTATTTGCAAAGCAAAGAATGAAAAGCACTTTCATTCCTATCATGAGACATGTCCTGTCTGTAAATTTGAATTTTCTGCTTTCAGAAACGATTATTCTGCTAACCTTTTTGATAAATCACTGCCTTTAACTGATGCTTATTACAATCATTACAAAGAAAAGTATTTTTACGAAAAAAATCATTCTTCTCTTTCAAGGGCTCCCCCTTTGTTAACGTAACTGATTCATTTCATCGCTTTTTTTCAGTTTTCGTTAACAATCATTAAATTTAATTTTATGAAAAAGATTTTATTGTCAATAGTTTTGATTAGCATTGTTAATTTAGTAATAGCACAGCATAAAATATCAGGAAAAATAACAGACGAATACCGGCTGCCATTGGCAGGAGTCAGTGTTTTCCTTCCGGAATTAAATAAAGGGACAGTTTCGGATAAAAATGGCAATTACCTTCTATCCGGACTTCCGGAAAGTTATCTTAAAATCCGTTTTTCATACATGGGATATGCTACCAGAATTGAAAATGTAAAAATCAGCGGAGAAAACACAGAATTAAATGTCGTTTTAACAGAAACAGCCATTGAAGCACCTGAAATTGTTGTTTCCGGAGGATATCAGGCATCACAACATGAAAATGCCATTAAAATTGAACTTCTGAAATTAAACGAACTCCAGTCGTTGAAAAGTTCAGATTTTATGGAAATTGTCAGCAAGGTAGCGGGTGTTGATATGATATCAAAAGGTCCTGGTGTTTCAAAACCTGTCATCAGGGGTTTATCAATGGATAATATTCTTGTCCTGAATAATGGAGTTCGTTTTGAAAACTACCAGTATTCGAGTCATCATCCGCTTGGGATTGAGGAGTATGGAATTGAAGATGTTGAAATAATCAAAGGGCCGTCTTCATTATTGTACGGAAGTGATGCCATAGGAGGGGTCATCAACTTCATCAGAGAAAAACCTGCACCTGTGGGTTATATCAGCGGTGATTATCATTTGCAGTTGTTTTCGAATACAATGGGAATGACCAATAATTTTGGTATAAAAGGTTCTTCCGAAAAATTGTTTGCCGGCATTCGTATCGGACAAAAAACCAATGCTGATTTTCTTCAGGGAGGCGGACTTTTTGTCCCAAATTCCAGATTCAATGAAAAGACCATCAGAATGAATGCAGGTTTTACCGGTAAATCGGGAGTCTGTAAAATATTTTATGACTACAGCAACCATAAATTAGGTCTTGTCGAAGAAGAAGCTATCGGTGAAATAATCAACAGAGGACGGAAAAATGAGATATTTTATCAGGAATTTAATACCCATCTGCTTTCTTCCCAAAATAACCTTTATCTTGGGAAATATAAACTTGATGTCAATGCAGCTTTTCAGAACACAGAGTTAATCCATTTTGCTGAAAAGGATGAATATGAAATTCAAATGAAACTTTCCACGCTCACCTATGAGGCAAAGCTATTTTTCCCTTCTGATGAAAAATCGAAATATATAATTGGTTTTCAGGGACTAACCCAGAAAAACACCAACCTGAACAACAGAGAAACTATTTTGCTGCCTGATGCTTTCATCAGCAGTTTTTCATTCTTTGGATTGATTCAGAAATCAATTTTTAATAATCTGTCGGTGCAGTCAGGTATCAGGTATGATGTAAAAAACATTACCTCGCAATCGGTCGGTATACCCAATGATACAATGGTTTTCAGAGAGGCTCTTGACAAAACATTCATCAGCCTCAATGGCTCTGTCGGAGTAGTTTATACCCTTTCACATCATTTTTTGATTCGGGCAAATATTTCAAGTGCTTACCGGACACCCAATCTGGCTGAGCTAACTTCAAAAGGCGAGCATGAGCTCAGGTTTGAAATCGGAG
Source organism: Sphingobacteriales bacterium (assembly GCA_012517435.1). Classification (NCBI taxonomy): domain Bacteria; kingdom Pseudomonadati; phylum Bacteroidota; class Sphingobacteriia; order Sphingobacteriales; species Sphingobacteriales bacterium. The sequence continues at coordinate 7,288 of JAAYUY010000080.1, forward strand.
ACAATAGTTTGAAACCTGAAAAAGCAGTTGAATCTGACATAAGCTTTCATTATCATCTGGAGAACCTGACATTCGATCTGGCTGGCTTTTACAATTCTGTCAACAATTTCATTTTTATCACACCTACAGGAGATACTACTGCTTCCGGTATCAGCATTTACCGGTATAAACAAGCAAATTCATTTATTTATGGGGGAGAAACAGGTTTGCATTTTCATCCGAATTCTTTCAGGTGGCTTCATTTTGAAACCACGTTTTCTTATCTTGTCGGGAAGCAAAAAAACGGAGATTTCCTTCCTTTTATTCCTGCTAATCAATTGAATATGGAGGTCAGCGTTGAAAAAGAAGAAATATTTTTTCTGGAAAAAGTGTTTGCTTCGGTCAGTGCTCATATAGCATTTGAGCAAAATCACCCTGCAACTGATGAAAGTGCAACATCAGGCTATAGTCTTTTCGACCTTGCGACAGGTGGAACATTTAGAGTTGGCAATCAGGAGGTTATATGGAATGCAGGCGTTTCAAATTTGCTGGATACGCCTTATATCAGTCATCTGTCGATATTGAAAGAAACTGATTTTCTTGATCCGGGACGTAATATTTATTTCAGCATTAAATTGCCATTTAACTTTTTGAAAAGTTCGCAAAAACGCCAATGAAGAGTCTTAGCTGTTCAATTTACGGAGAATACATAATAAAGGGAAGCAGGAGTAAAAGGTATGAAAAAAATGGCATAATTTTGCAGGAAATATGAGGATATATGGATTTACGTAACCCCAAACTGCCTTCATTTACCCGTTTGCCGGGATATAGCCAGTTTGAATACCGTCCGCGTTACAGCAAGCCTGAAAACAGCGAAGAACATGTTCAGGAAAAAAGAATCAGTTTCAGAAAAGGAGGGAAGAAACATTACAGCTCAATAAAAGGACAATTTACCAAACATAACTTTGACATCAGAAAAAGGGCAAGCCGTCAGTCATTTCTGCTTAGGCTGCTGATACTTGGCTTATTGCTGCTGTTCATTTACTATCTGAGTACAAAATAAAGGGCATGACAGACGACCTCATACAGCTTTTACCCGAATCGGTAGCCAATCAGATAGCGGCAGGTGAAGTGGTACAACGCCCTGCTTCTGTGGTGAAAGAATTGCTCGAAAATGCTATCGATGCGGGTGCTTCCACCATCAGGCTGGTGATAAAAGAATCGGGGAAAAGTCTGATTCAGGTAACAGATGATGGCTGCGGGATGTCGGAGCGTGATGCAAGGATGTGTTTTGAGCGTCATGCCACCAGTAAAATCAGGAAAGCTGATGATTTATTCAGTATAAAAACCATGGGTTTCCGGGGGGAAGCACTTCCTTCAATAGCCTCGGTTTCTTCAGTCGAACTAAGGACAAAAAGGCAGGAAGATCACACCGGAACTCTTGTGGTCATTGAAGGAGGAGAGCTTTTACGTCATGAACCCTGCTCTTGTGTTAACGGGACAACCATTACCGTCAAAAACCTCTTTTATAATATTCCCGTCAGGAAAAATTTTCTGAAATCCAATCAGGTAGAGTATCGTAATATTGTGGATGAGTTTTACCGCGTAGCTCTTCCCTATCCTGAAATACGATTTATTTTTACTGCTGAAAAAACGGAAGTTTACCATCTCATCAAAAGCTCGTTAAAGAACAGGATTATTTCGCTGTTTGGGAAAAAGTATGAAAGCTTACTGATATCTGTTGAGGAAAAAACCCCCCTGGTAAGTATCAGGGGATTTGCAGGGAAACCTGAAGCTGCCAAAAAATCGAGAGGCGAGCAATTTATCTTTGTCAATGGCCGCTTTATCAGGAATTCTTTTTTTAATCATGCCGTACAAAGTGCTTATGAAGGCTTGATTTTGGCCGATTCTTTTCCCTTTTTCGTCCTGTTTCTTGAAATTGACCCGCAGCGGGTGGATGTCAATGTTCATCCCACCAAAACAGAGGTTAAATTTCAGGATGAAAGAGATATTTACCAGATTTTAAAAGCAACGGTGAAAAAGTCGCTGGGGCAGGTACACTTGTCACCCCGCCTCGATTTTGAACATGAAGCATTTCTGAACAACCTTAAAAAAATTGAAACAGAAAAAACGAATGAAGAGTTGCGTCTGGGTGTAAAAGTTGGTAAACCGGCTGATTTTGAAGCACATAAGCCTGTCAGCATTCCCGGATTGTCGAAACCCAATAAAAGCGACTGGCAGAAACTGTATGAAGTGCTTCAGCAGTCTGAAAAATCGGAAAAACAAAGCACCGAAAAACAGGAACAGCTCCGGTTTCCGGAAGAAGAGCCTGAAAATATTGATGCAGCTGATATTCCGGAAAATAAATTCATTCAGTTACACAACAAATACATTTTTACCCCCATCCACAGTGGTTTTATTCTCATCCATCAGCAACATGCCCACCAGCGGATTCTGTATGAAGAAGTATTGAAAAGGCTTAAAAATGCAAATATTCAGAGTCAGAAACAACTTTTTCCGGAAATAGTAGAGTTTAATGAAAATGATTTTCAGCTATTTACCGAATTACGTCCTGAGCTGGAAAAAATGGGTTTTATATTTGAATCAGCAGGAAAAAGGGCAGTACTGGTGAGCGGAATCCCGGCAGGAGTTCAGGCGGGTAATATTCAGAACTATTTTCACTCGGTCATAGAGGAATATAAAAACAGCCTGCATCAGGAAGGTAAAGAGCTTGCGGAAAGTCTGGCTGCTGCCGTAGCCGTGAAATCCGGCATTCGAACAGGCGAAATTCTCAGCAAAGAAGCCATGAGCCTTTTGGTTGACCAGCTGTTTGCCTGTGAAAATCCTTATTATTCTCCCAAAGGGAAACCCATTTTTATTAAAGTTGATAAAAGCGAACTGGATAAAAAATTTGATTAAATTGAACCCGAAACTTAAATACTGGATTCTCGCTGCCCGTCCCCATACCCTGACACTTGGTTTGGCCTGTGCCTTAACAGGGAATCTTGCTGCCATGAACACGGTGAATATTGATAAAAAAATCACCTTCTTTTCCGTTTTAACAACGCTTTTATTGCAAACACTGTCCAATTTTGCCAATGATTTCGGTGATTACAAACATGGAGCTGACAATGAATTCAGAATAGGACCTCAGAGGGCTTTGCAATCTGGCGTTATCTCAGGTGAGGAAATGCTGACGGCCATACGTCTGACAGCTCTTGCCGCACTTGCCTCCGGACTGATGCTGCTTTCTTACAGCCTGAAAAATATCGGACTGACAGGAATGTTTATTTTGCTCTCTATCGGTTTATTAGCTATCTGGGCAGCCTATGCCTATACGGCTGCGAAAAAACCTTACGGGTATAAAGGCTGGGGAGATATTTTTGTTTTCATTTTTTTTGGTTTGGTTACTGTTGAGGGTATTTATTTTTTGCAAAGCGGAAAGATTCATCTTATCAGTATTTTGCCAGCCATTGCCATGGGATTTTTCAGCACTGCAGTTCTTAACCTAAACAATATCAGAGATATAGATAATGACCGGCAGGCAGGGAAGATTACGGTGGCAGTCAGATTGGGGAAAAACGGCTCGGCATGGTATCATTTTTTTCTTACTTCCACAGCAAGCCTGCTGCTGGTGGTTTATTTTTCCTTTGTGTTCACTCATCCATTACAGTATCTTGCCTTCCTTCCTGTATTTGCCATCATGGCCTCTGCCTATCAGGTTTTTTATCATGATAAGGCTGAAACACTTTATCCTGTATTGAAAAGTTTTTCCTTGCTGGTTCTGGTCTTTACTATCTGTCTTTGGATGGCTTTAATAATGGGTTAATAGTATGAAAAACAAGTGTATTTTACTGGTATTGTTGCTTTCGGGGATGCTCATTTTTTCATCATGTTGTAAAAAAACAGCCCCGCAACAGGAAAAATCTCAGGGGGTATGGGATAAAAACTATCTGGACACAACCGATTTTAATATTGTTACTTCCGTGAATGGTTTTGGGTTCAACCTGTATGCCCGTTTAAATCCGGACGAAAAT
>JAAYUY010000081.1 GCA_012517435.1 Sphingobacteriales bacterium
AAGCACGGCATACAACACGCAATAAAAAACATAGGGCGGAAATTGCTAAATTTGAACGACATAACTTTTATTAAACGGCTTGGTAGCTTGACAGATAGGTGCTTCGAAATGCCCTACGTTTCTTATTGCCAAACGTTACCACCAATTTAAAAACGAAAGAAAATGAAAAGATTAACATTGATTATTTTGACTGCAATTTTGATGTCATCTTGTGCATCAACGTACTATCGTACCTCGACAAGTTTTTATTCCTTAAGTCGTGGTATGACAAAACAACAGTTTATTCAATGGAGCCAACCAGGATGGACTGATAAAAATGGTAAACCTGTTCAAGGTGGCAGACCTGAACATACAAAAATGTTCAAACACGGAAATGATGTTTGGGAAGTATGGGTTTTTAAAGTTTATGATTGTACAAGTTATCCTTCGCTTGGTTGTGTTTTTGACCACTATGAACACGTGAAATTTAAAAATGATAAGGTTGAAGAATGGGGAACAGGTGACTTACCTATAACAATTCGACAAAATCCTAATCAATTTCAATATGACATTAACATAAACCGATAAATTATGGCTATTTGTAAGCTTTGCTTACAGGAGAAAGAGTTAAGGCACTCTCATATTCTTCCTGAGTTTATGTATCAAAATCTTTACGACCCAAATCCAAAAAGATTTTATACATTAAGGGTTAATCTTGATAATGAAAAAGACTCATCGACAAAAATCAACCAAAAAGGAATTAGGGAATATCTTTTCTGCGCTGACTGCGAAGTACTTTTGAGTAGATACGAGAATTATGCAGCTGAAACCATTTACGGAAAGAACAAACGAAATAAAGCCTATATAGTAAAAGCGTCAGAAACGCCTGACCAACAATACTTCCTATATGAATATGCAGGCTTTTCATATAAAGAGTTTAAAATTTTCTTATTGTCAATTCTTTATAGAATAATAATATCATCATCGTTCTATTCGCCAACTGTGTCAGACGATACTAAAGAAAAGTTAAGAACAGCAATCCTTTCTGAAAATCCCTTGGACTATGATGATTTAGGGTGCTTGTTGCAGATAATAAAGTACAAGAAATCAATAATTGCAGAAGGATTTATCCTTGACCCATTTTTAACAAAAAACGAACAATCTGATATTTTAAACATACTTGTTGATGGGTTTATGTACAGCTTTTATTTGAACTCAAAAGAAATTCCTCAAAGCATTAAGGATAATTTTTTAAAATTAGATGGGACAATGAATATAATTGGAAGAATTTTATTCCAAGATGTTGGTCTATTTGAAAGAATCAAAAAAGCATATGATTATTTTAAGAAAACCAAGAATGACAAATAAACTGGTGGTAATCGAGTAGACTGCCCCACCACCTATCGATAGTGGGGAGAGCCTCTCACACTCCCGATGCATCGGGATACGTACGGGTCTCGTCCCGATAGATATCGGGACAGCGGTTCACTAAATAATGGGGAAACACTTCGACATTGCTCGTGTAAACTTTCAGGTAATAATCAAGCATACTTTCGTAACCACGTTTAGCAAGTCGTTCTAAAGTAATTGTTGTTGTTAAAATCGGACTTTGAGCCACTGCCCAACCACCTTTTCGAGTTCTGCTGAATGTCCCGATATGCATCGGTATTGATGGTCAACTCCCAATCGAATCAGGTTTTTCCTTTTCCTTTCGGGCTTTTTCCAGTCGTGCCATATGCAGTATCTGATGCGGTTTCGTATCAAGCATTCTGTCTTGCAAAAGTTCTTTTTTAAAAACTAGAAACAGAAATTTTCAGGAATAGTTCAGTTACCTGCTGTCCTTTCGTTTTCAATTAATGTTGCCATGCTTCAAAGATATTAATACAATTTTGTTCACATATCAAATCTTTCCCTATATTTGTCCACAAATTATTAATAACTTTAATGAGTTTTTCCACAGATTGGCGTTACCAAACATATTTAAAATAACATTAGATAGAAATGAGTAGAGAAATATTGAATATAGGAAAATTCATTTCAATCATTTTAATCCCCGTTTTTTTATTCAATATTTTTGGCTATCAGATATTGTTTTACGCATTACAGCAAAAAATACAAAAAGAAATAAAACTACAAATCAAAAAAGAATTAAAAAACGAAGAACGAACCCTTATTGTAACATCAGCCGATAATGAAACCGAAATTCAATGGATAAAACCAAAAAAGGAATTCAAATATAAAGGGGAAATGTATGATGTCGTAAAAATAAAGAATAAGGGTCATAAAAATTACTACTACTGCATTTGTGATATTAAAGAAAAACAGTTAATAGCGCATTACCAAAAAACACAGAAGAAAAACAATACAGAAGAAAAAATTAAACGAGTTAAAAATGTCAAGTTATTTTTTCAACAATTTAATTATCCAATAGAATTATATTGCTCTGATTATATCTATCCTCAAAATTCTTACAAAATACTCGTTAATTACATTATTATTCCTTCACCTCCGCCTAAGATGGCATAATTTCTATTCATTTTTTCACATTAATGCTGAGCATCAGAAAGGTGTTTCTTGTATTATGGAAATATTACAGTTAGAGGTTCTGCTGTTTTATATTCCATTATAACTTTTTTTCTGAACCTTATTTAAATAGTAAAAGTATGAAATCACAAATAATTTTAATTGCACTAATAATGTGTGTTTATAATCTATTCGGGCAAAACGAAATGCCTGATACAAGTAAAACAATTAACCTGCAAGAGGTAATTGTCACAGCTAACAAATTACCGGTATTATTAAAAAATAATCCCGGTTCAATTTCACTGGTTACAACTGAAATGCTATCAATTTTACCCAAATCAATCGCTGTTGAAGAGGCATTGAGATTAGTACCCGGTGTACGAGTTGATAATCAACATGATGGAGAGCGTGTTCATCTTTCAATAAGAGGACAAGGAATTTTAACTGAGCGCGGATTACGTGGAATCGGGGTTTTAATAGATGGAATACCTGTTAATGACCCATCAGGATTTGCCCCTGATTTATATGATGTGGACTGGGCTACTGTCAAAAAGATAGAAGTATTAAGAGGACCGGCAGCAGGTCTTTATGGTAGCAGCAGCAGTGGTGGTGTATTAAATATCTTTACCCGCAATGGAGGGACAAAACCAATTGCAGGTGAAATAAATCAAATTGTTGGTTCTAATGGATTTTCAAAAACACTTTTTCAATTTGATGGTAGTAAGGATATTATTGATTATAGGATAAGTTTTTCAAGAACAGATGGTGATGGTTACCGTGACCATCAAGCATTTTGGAGTAATAAACTTTATGAAAAAATCAATTTCCATCCATCTCAGAAATTATCTATTACACAGATTATTTCACATACAGATTATTTTCAACAAAATCCGGAAGGGTTGAACCTTGGTCAGTTTGATAATCTACGACAAGCGAACCCCGATGCTTGCCCCTTTAATGAGTACCAAAAAACAAACAGAACAACTATTGGTATTCATGGCAATTATAAATTTAACAAGTTCTACGATATGGAACTAACTTCCTATTTACGGTCATGGAGGTATAAGGAAACAAGTAATAAGTGTGCTGAATACAGGGATATTACCAATCCCGGAGTTCATTTTCAAAATAATTTTCACCTGACAAGCGGCAATATCAAAAACAATGTTAGTGTTGGAGTAGAATATAAATATCAAAACATCAATATGTATAAATTGGCTAGTGCACCAGATCCAAATAGAGTTGAAAGCACTGATCAAACTAATATTGAAACAGATAGCCTGCTTGCAAATCAGATTATCACTCAAGATAATCTTGGGCTTTTTGCGTTATATAATATGGAAGTAAAGAAATTTACCTTGATCGGAAGTGTTCGTTATGACATTATGAACAACGAATTAACAAACAAAATGATCAGAGGTGATTCAGCCCTTACCAGCAAGGATTTTAATAGGGCAACGGTTAGAATTGGAGCAAGTTATAATTTTATGGATGCTTTTACTCTATTCTCCAACTGGAGTCAGGGTTTTATACCTCCTTCGACTGAAGAATTGGCAAGCAATCCGGTTGGATATTCTGGCTTTAATACTCATTTGGTTCCGGCAACTTCAACGTGTATTGATATTGGTGCACGAGGCTTTTTAGGGCAGAAAATCTATTATGAATTAACAGGATTTCTGATGAACACCAAAAATGATTTCTTTCGTTTTAAACAGTCGGGAAGAGGGAATCAAGAAGTATTTTATGGAAATGCCGGCAATAGCAAACGAATAGGTATGGAAACCTTCATTTCATATAGAATTATTAAGAATCTGACTTTGCAATTAGCATATACTTATGCAGATTATAAATATACTTCAGCATCTATTGATCCTATTTATACCGATACTACTTATGTATTAACTGCACCTCCCGCTGAAGGACAATGGTTACCAAATTCACCCAAACACCAGCTTTATGGCGAAATCGTCTATAACATAAACAAAAATTTCAAAATAAGTCTGGGAACAGAGTATCAATCAAAATGGGCCATATATACTGATGCCAAAGCATACCATGGAGAATTAGACCCGACTATCTATCAGAATTGGCAGGATGGTTTTAATTTATACCACGCCAGAATTTCGTATCAATGGGAATTTAAAGGGCTTCAAGGTGAATGTAGTGTTTTTGCAAGAAATTTGACAGGTCAAAAATATATGGTATTTACTGAGCCAGACCCTGATGGTAATTCTTATCAACCTGGTCCGGGGAGAGAATTATTTGGTAGTATAAAAATCAGATTCTAAATTCGGACAAAAATACGTTTAGTAACAGCGTGTAAGAAAAATGCCGCTTATATTCGTATGCTAAGCCCTACGGGTTTTACGCAATGATAAAGATGTAAGCGGCACTTTTCCTACATTTGAATAGTCAGACTGTGCAAAAACTCATTTTTTAAAAATAATTAGTGAGAAATTCGAAGTCAGAGAATTTCATGCTTCATTAGATGCGATATAAGACGAGCAATTTTTGGGGAGTAAAAATCATATGGAAAAATTGGCGAAGCCTGAATGAGCTGAAAAATGACCTCAAAACTGACAAAAAATGAAAACCGGAATAGTCCGGTTGCCAGTTATAATTTCCAATTAATGTTGCCATGCTTCAAAGATATTAATACAATTTTGTTCACATATCAAATCTTTCCCTATATTTGTTCACAAATTATTAATAACCTGAGTGAGTTTTTGCACAGACTGACGTTAGCTGCAACCTTAGACAAGAACCATAACAACAATAAAACAATACAAAAATGGGAGAAATTAAGAACGAAATTTTTGACATAGAATTCATCGAAAGGACGAAAAAAGTAATCGAAGAATATAAAGGAACGTATAGTATAACCTTGCTTTTGAACTGCCTGTTAGGATTAATAGTTTTACCTTCTGAGTATTACAAAAGAAGGTCTCGAAGTTTTTTTGAAAAAGACTGCACTGAATTTAAAGAGCTAAAAGGATTATTAGACAAAGCAACCTTTAACCCGACTAAACGCAGAAATAATAATTGGGTTACTGACAACAAAAGCTTGAAAAATCTTATTAAAAAAGTTAGAAATGGAGTATCACATCAACAAATTGATTGTGTTGGTAATAACGGTAAATGGCAAAGTGTAACAATTAAAGACATAAACACATACAACCAAAACAATTTAGAACTTCAGGTAACTTGGACAACAATGCAATTGAGAAATTTTGCTCTATTTGTTGCAAATAGCTACTTGACCGAGATTAGAAAGATAGAAGATAAAAAGAAAAAATGAACGAGACGGAACTTCGAGACATACTTATTAAAAAGCTAAAAGGAATTGTAAAACAACCCTTTCTAATTGACACAGAAGTTCCTGTGCCATATAAACATATTTATATTCCAACGGACGATAAGACTAAACTTGAGTTATGGTGTTTCAAACAAGATATAACCATTTATAAAATATTATTTGATAAGACTGTAAAGCAAAAAGACAGTAAAATAACAAAAGACGGAGATACATTGATTGATATAGTTCTTGAAAAAGATAGCGGGCAAAATTCCCATCACGCAGGTTTACCATTTGTAATCCTTGAACTAAAGAAAGGTCAGCCAAATACACACGAAATATTGACCTACTCGCAGAAAGCCGAAATGATTAAAACGATTTTTCCTTATTGTCAATTTCTTTTTCTAATACTAGGTAATGTGTCGGCAAGAACATATAGACACGGAATTAATTTTGACACAGTAATTTCCTTGCAGGATGTAAATAATGACGAAGAAATTAAAAACCTTAAAAAAACCTTATTAAAACATTTCAAAATAGCGACAACAAGACTCAAACAATTGACAGAAAACAATTACAAGAAAAAATCAAAAAAATGACAAGAAAGGCAGCAGCTAATCGAGTAGTCTGCCCCGCCACCTTTCGATAGTGGGGAAAGCCTCTCACACTCCCGATGCATCGGGATACGTATGGGTCTCGTCCCGATAGATATCGGGACAGCGGTTCACTAAATAATGGGGATACACTTCGACATTGCTCAGTATAAACTTTCAGGTAATAATCAAGCATACTTTCATAA
>JAAYUY010000082.1 GCA_012517435.1 Sphingobacteriales bacterium
CCGTTTCCCCCGGTTATAGTTTTTTAAAATCACTTTTTCAATTTCTTCCCAGTCGATAAGTTTATCGATTTTTTCAAGAAAACTGACTTTAATATTTCGTTTTGAAACAGCTATATCAGCAAATCCAAGTTTGCCCTTTTTTTGAAACATGGCTTGTTTATTTGGCTGGCAATTTAACAATTTTATAAAAACTGAAAACCATTATTTTCTCATTAACCGGAATAATTCTGAAAAATTTTGAAGGTTTCAGGTTGTTAAACTATTGAAAATGAAAGCAGATAATGACTGTGATGACAAGCAGATGATCTGTTTTATCATTTACTTCCGGCAGAATGCCCACTTTGATCTGAAAACATTCTCTCTCAGTATTTGAATGATCGGGTTTTATTACCTTTGCTTCATGAAAATAACTGGTTTATCGGGACTTTTTATTCTGATTTTGCTGTTATCAACCTGTTATGATAATCCTTTCGGACAATTGCTTGAAAATAAGCCTCCTGAAACATATTGTATAACTGATACCATTATCCGTCCCGGTCCTGACCGTTATTCGACTACTATCCGTGTGGCATGGTGGGGCGATGACCCTGATGGCTATCTTACTGGTTTTGAGCTATCAAAAGATAAAAAAAACTGGTCTTTTACTGCAAAATACGACAGCATTTTTACTGTTGAAATTCCTGCAGGTACCGACACTTTCGACTTCCTGCTCTATATAAGGGCGGTTGATAACAATGGCTTGAAAGACCCGACTCCTGCTTTTATTTACATTCCGGTCAAAAATTCTCCTCCTGAGGTCAGCTTTGTTTATCCTTCCGGTTTTCCTGCCCGTAATCCCGAATCTTCTTTCCCTGTTTTGCGTTTTTCATGGGAGGCATCAGACCCCGATGGAGCCGACAATATTTCTTTTTTTGAAGTCGCTTTGAATGATACCGCCAATGGCTTTCTGAAAATAGATAAATCTTTCTCTACTATCATTATCAGGGCAGACGACTGGTTGTCAAACACTCCGGATGCTACAGTTTTTCAGGGGAATAATCTCGTTAAACATGATTCCAGACTTAAAGGATTAGTTCTTAATGATAGTAATCAGTTAATTATCAGGGCAATAGACAAGGTCAATGAAAAATCGAAGATGGTTTATTCCAATAAGATTTTTGTCAGAAAACCTACATCTCCGATTTTACTGGTTAATGCTTACAACTCCTCCATTTCTGCAAGAGAAGATTTTTATACCAGCAACCTGAACCTTTGCGGAATAAACAATTATGACATTCTCAGAATCAATGAGATAAAAGGAGATCACTATACGCAGCTTTCCCCTGATAATACCACACAGAGCTTTGTGTTCGGTTTGTTTAAATTCATTATCTGGTTCGGAAAAGATATAGATTACTCGATGTCGATGGCACAAAAAACCACAGAGCCGTTTTTTAATAAAGGTGGCAGGATGTTTCTTGCAGTCGAAATAGCTTCTTCTATTGATGAACAGGCGGGTTATCTCGATTTTTCCCCGATAGATTCACTGGTGAGCCTTCCGGCAGGAGCCAATAATTTTCGCATCGAAACGGATTCGTTGATAGAGCCTGTCGTTAGTGGCTGGCCGGTACTGAAATCGACTAAAATTTCCAATGCAAGGCCTTTTTATGAAGAAGCAGGCGCAGCTGTTCTCTACAATGCCCGTCTGGTCAAAACAGGAGTCTCCGGCAAAGCTCCATGGACAGGAAAATCAACGGTCATGGCAAAAAAGGTTAATCAGCAGGGGAAAACGGTGTTTATTATCTCCTCTGTCGAACTTCATAACCTGAATGGCAATAACAATATGACGGATTTATTTACCAAACTCTTTAAAGACGAACTGGAAATCAAATAATGACGCAGCACCGCATAGCCATATTTGCCTCCGGAAGTGGCACCAATGCTGAAAATATTGCCGTTTTCTTTAAAAACCATCCGGAAATAAAAGTGGTGCTGACGCTGACCAACAATCCGCAGGCCGGAGTGATTAACAGAATGAAAAAACTCAGGATACCATGCCTTGTTTTTTCGGGAAGTGATTTGTATTATTCCGGCAATGTCATGAAAATTCTCAAGGATCACCGGATTGATTTTATTGTTTTAGCGGGATTTTTACTAAAAATACCTTCCTCTCTGCTGCAGGCATTTCCGTGGAAAATAGTCAATATTCATCCTGCCCTGTTGCCAAAGTACGGAGGAAAAGGCATGTATGGTATGAATGTTCACGAAGCTGTTAAGGCGGCAGGGGAGAAGCAAACCGGTATTACTATTCATTACCTGAATGAAAACTATGACGAAGGGCAGATCATTTTTCAGGCCGTCTGTGAAATAAACCCTGAAACCGACACAGCTGAAAGCATTGCTGAAAAGGTTCATCAGCTTGAATATCAGTACTATCCGAAAATAATTGAGAAAATTTTAACAGAAATTAATAGCAAGTGAAACTTAAACTGAACAAACCCATTGCTTTTATTGACCTTGAAACAACCGGGCTGAATATCAGCAC
>JAAYUY010000083.1 GCA_012517435.1 Sphingobacteriales bacterium
ATCAGGAAGAAGATTTTATAAATCTGAAATATGAAAGACAAAAACAGAAAAATAGCGTTGCTGGAAGGCTGGCTTTCCACAGTCGTCAATACATTTTTGTTTGCAATAAAGCTTTGGGCAGGAATAATGACAGGTTCCATTGCCATCATTGCTGATGCATGGCATACGCTTTCGGATTCCCTGACCTCAGTCATTGTTATTATTGGAGTTAAAGTTTCATCAAAACCGGCAGACAGGGAACATCCCTTCGGACATGGTCGTGCTGAGCTGATTGCCTCGCTCATTATCGGAGTTTTGCTGGCAGTGGTGGCTGCCAATTTTGCCAGTGAGTCCATCAAAAGACTTATCAGACATGAAGTGGTTATTTTTAATACCCTCAGTATTGTTGTCATGATTGTTTCTGTGGTCGTTAAAGAAGCCATTGCACAATATGCATTTTATGCTGCACGGATTACCAAAATGGATTTTCTGAAAGCCGATGGTTGGCATCACCGCAGCGATTCCATTGCATCTGTATTAATATTAATAGGAATCATATTTCAGAAAAAGGCTTTCTGGATTGACGGGGTTTTAGGCCTGATTGTATCAGTTCTGATACTGTTGGTTGCGGTTAAAGTCATCAGGGATGCTGTAAATTGTTTGCTGGGAAAAGATATAACAGAGGAAACCAAAATGCAGATAGTCAATATAGTGGATGAAACTTCCTTTCATCAGATGCACCCCCATCACTTTCATTATCATGAATATGGAAGGCATCAGGAGGTAACATTTCATATCCGCCTTCCGGCAGAAATGACAGTCAGCGAAGCTCACGACATTGCCAAAAAAATCGAAGTCAGCATTGAAGAGAGACTGAATATTCAGGCTACCATTCATATTGATCCGGTCTGACAGATGTAACACTAAAATGAAATTAGTTCAGGTAATCAGGGAGATGAAGTTTATTGACCTGTCAACACAATTTTCAATATTTCATTATTGAAAACAGGCTGTAGGCTATCAAAAGAGGGCAGTGGAAAGTTTTCAGCAGGCAAAAAACCGAAATCCGGAATCTGGCTTTCATAACCCATCACTCATCACTCGAAACCATATCGGACTAAACTTTATCATTCTGCTTACAGATGCCGGATTATTCCTTTTGTCTGCTGTCAATCAGTATGGTAACAGGGCCGTCATTGATAAGGTGAATATCCATCATGGCTCCGAAAACACCCGATTTAACTTCTTTATTAATCAGTTCTTTCAATGTTTTTATAAAATTTTCATAGAGCGGAATGGCTTTTTCAGGCCTTGCGGCCCGGATATATGATGGACGGTTTCCTTTTTTGGTACTTGCATGCAGAGTAAACTGACTGACCACCATGATTTCCCCATCTGTATCGCTGACCGAAAGGTTCATGATTCCTTCAGCATCATCAAAAATTCTGAGCTGTGATATTTTTTTACACAACCAACTGACATCTTCTTCTTCGTCTTCGTGTTCTATTCCGAGAAACACCAGAAGTCCTTTTCCAATGCTGCTATATGGCTGATGGTCAATGTGAACTGAGGCTTCTTTTACCCTTTGAATAACTACACGCATGGATTTTTTTTCTGCAAAAATCTGTTTTAAAGTCTGATTTTCACCTGATTATTCCCGCAAATTTCTCAAAAAATCATGAATGCCCGCATTGTTTCATCATTTCGTAGTGACATCGAAGGGGATTTTCATTGCCGGGTTCGCGCAGGTGCATTGAGTTACCTTCACAATATCTGAAAGCCTCGCAATTCATGCATTTACCTGTTTTGGCCCAGTCACGGTTTCTGAAGTTCTCAAACCGGTTGTTCCATACGTCAATGAATTTGTCCTGATAAATATTTCCCTGAACAAAACCTCTGTGAATATTGGGACAAGCTGAAATGGAACCATCTGCCAGAACGGAAGCAATCATTACCCCGGCACGGCAAAAATAATATCCATCCCTGACTTCAGTTTCGAAATTTCCCAAATAGCCTTCGCATCCGTAACTTGCCCTGATACGGCCTTCTTCTCTTGTTTCCTTTAAAAAGTTCATCAACCCAAGCATTTGCTCAGGGCTTACATCCAGTTCATCATTTCCTTTTGCCCGTCCTGTGGGAAAAATGGTGAATATTCTCCACTTCTTTACACCCAGCTCTATCAGAAACTCTTTTAAATCATTAAGCTGGTGAAAATTTTTCCTGCTGATACAGGTAGCGACATCATACACCAGATCAGGTTCCCTGACAATCAGACGAATAGCTTCCACCGCTTTATTGAAACCGCCCTTATGTCCTCTCAGCCATTCATGTGTGTCTTCAAATCCATCGAGACTGACCGTAACAGAGCGTAGTCCGGCATTCATGAGTGAACGAAAGCGTTGAGACGTCAATGCAACACCATTGGTAACAAACCCCCATGGATAGCCTTGTTTTTTCAATTCCTGCCCGACATATTCCAGATCTTTCCGCATCAAAGGTTCCCCGCCAGTGAGTACCACCATCACTTTGTTTGGATTGTAGTAGTGGGTAAGCTCTTTGGTCACCTGTAGAAAATCATTGGCTGGCATGTCGGAGATACTGCTTTCTTTCCGGCAGTCGCTGCCACAGTGCAGGCACGAAATATTACAACGCAAGGTACACTCCCAGAACAAATAGGAAAGTTCATGAAGTTCAGCCTGAGCTTTC
Organism: Sphingobacteriales bacterium; assembly: GCA_012517435.1. Classification (NCBI taxonomy): domain Bacteria; kingdom Pseudomonadati; phylum Bacteroidota; class Sphingobacteriia; order Sphingobacteriales; species Sphingobacteriales bacterium. The sequence continues at coordinate 2,686 of JAAYUY010000083.1, forward strand.
CGGTAATGTCTGAAAACAGTCAGCCCGGCTTTTTTTCGTAATGAAGGTTTGATTTTCAAGATTTTTTCTCTTCCTGGTAAATAGACGAAGGAGGTCCGTACAATGCCGGTTGTTCCTTGTATCTGGGATTCTTGTCTTTCCTTTTTTCTTTATCGCATCGAAGAACCTTGCATGATACAAATCCGGAAATAAAACCGCTTATTAACACAAGGGAAACAAAACCAAATAAATATGATTTTAACCTGTCTGATTTTGCCTTAATCTTTTTCATCTCTGAAGTTTCATTGTTTCCATTCAATATTCAGAGATTCCTGTTCGGCAGGAAGCACAACAATGGTATCGTTCAGGCCGTCCTGGGCACTAAATAGTACTTTTTCATGAATAAAACCATTCAGGTTAATTTCAAAACTGCCATCAGAAGCAGTATAAGCTTTGGAAATTCCGGATGAAGATGCGGCTTTGATTTCCAGATTTCCGGCTGCCTGCCCGTTTTCAAGCAACAATTTGCCTTTAATGGTATAGTTCCTGTTGAACTGACTGTCGGTTGGGGTGCCGTAGCAGGCCTCGAAAACAAAACTGACAGCCCCTATGCCCATCAGATAGAGCATCCCTCTTGAAATAACCGATTTAATCCTGAAATACAATTTTCTCATACAAATGAATTTATTGATTTTTAATAACTTTTCTTTTTATTGTTGTTCCGTTGGCTGTGGTAAAAACCAGCAGGTAGGTGCCTTTGGGGTACTTCCCCATATTCAGCTCCCTGAATTCTCCGGCATTGATCTTTAATTGGTATGTGGCCAGCAGTTCTCCCCGCATGTTAAATATATCCAATGTAAATTCCTGCTGTTCCGTCCCTTCAGATATTATCCTGATTTCTGAGGAACAGGGATTAGGGAAAAGCCGGATATCGAAAGCATTTTCTGGCGGAGATTCTGTAACAGGCTGAAAGGAAAGAGCGGGAGTTGTAAGATCAGTATCTTTCTGATTTTCAATAAAATAGAATATATCGCAATTGGAATCTGCTACGGGAAGCTTCCAGATTTCTTTCTGTTCCTGAATTTTTCGATTGAAATAAAGATTTTCAGGTGCACCATACTGGGCGACAACAGGAGAATGAAATCCCGGAATGAAACCGCACAGCAATACACACCATTTGAGAATTCTTTTTTGCACCTTGAAATTTATGTGGTTGAATACCTGTTAACGTGCAAATGTAAAAAAAATTTGATATGAAATGTTAAAGTTGCACAAAAAGGGTAATTCTGGTACCATCCCGAACCACATCAACAGTGATCTGATCGCCAGGATGGAGGCTTTTCAGCCGGTTCATATAATCGTAAATGTTGTTTACCTCAGCACCATTGACTGCTGTAATCACATCTCCGTTTCTCATCCCCGACAACTGGGCAGGCCCACCGCTTCTGACCGACTGTACCTTCAATCCCTTGACATCACTGGCTGAGAAATCAGGCAATATGCCAAGGGTAACTTTATAACTCCCTGAAGATGATTTTGTTTTAGGCCCTGCTTCCTGAAAAGTGATTTGAGGTAGGTTTGCATAGCTGGTTGCCAGCTCTTCAACAAATTCAAGTAAGTTGGTCATTCCCTTGTAATTGATTTTGTCCTCATCATCAGCCCAGGTGTGATAATCGTTATGTGCACCGGTAGTGATAAAGATGACAGGGATATTGTTTGCATAAAATGAGGCATGGTCTGATGGCCCGAGTCCTTCCGGAGATTTTTTAAAATCAAAGGAATATTCTTTTTCAAAAATACTGAAAAGGGAATCATTTTCGCGGGCAGTGCCTGTTCCGCCAATAAGCAAATATTTACTAATGGTATCCAGCCTACCGACCATGTCCATATTGATCATGGCTTTAATCCGGGAAAGGGGAACGGGGCAGCTGGCAACAAATTTTGAGGAGCCAAGCAATCCGGATTCTTCCCCCGTAAAAGCCACAAAAATAACGCTCCTTTTAAGCACTGAGCGATTTTTACTTAACTTGCCGGCAAGTTCAATCATTGCCGCAACGCCTGAGGCATTATCGTCAGCACCATTATGAACAGCAATAGTGTCGGGGAAACGGGAACCTGAACCCGGGCCTCCCATCCCCAGATGGTCGTAATGTGCCCCGATGACGATGTATTCATCCTTCAGCAGGGGGCCGCTTCCTTTCAGGATAGCTGCCACATTGCATGTCTTTCCCTGACTTGTTATGACTTCAGTTGATAAAGAGACATTTTTTTCCAAATCAAAACTCATGGGAGATTTTTTTTCCAGTATGCTGCTTTCAATCATTTCAAGCGATTGATTCTGAGTAAATAATGCTCTGGAAGCAAAGCTCCGGCTAATCTGAATGACAGGAATTTTTGAACGGCTGTTGGTTTTTGAGAAAACAAGAGGAGGGAGAAAATCCTCCTTTTTTTCAGATGCAGGATAAATAAAAATTACACCTGCAGCTCCTTTATCAGCAGCCACCATGGCTTTGTAATTGTCGGAGGAAAATTCTGAAAACGGATTATTTCTTTCTTTCAGGTCGGGCTCTCCGTTAAAAAGGACAACAATTTTTCCTTTTACATCCACATCAGCATAATCATTCCATTTAAATTTATCTGTCTGAATATCAAACCCATAACCGGCAAAAAACACATCTGCTGACACGCTGGTATCGGCTGAAAAGACTAAGGGAATAAAATCTGTTCCGGCCTTAGCGGTTAACTCAGCGGTTTTAAAGGTATTGTTTTTACCCATGTGATAGGCTGTAACAACGTCAAAATATTGAAAACCATTGTCAAAGAGCAACTCCAGATGTTGATTCTTGAATTGTTTGCGAATATAACCTGCTGCTTTAAGGGCTTCGGGCGATCCGCTTTTTCTTCCTTTCAATTTGTCAGATGCAAGGTATTGAATATGTTTTTTTAAAGCAGACTCCGCGAAGGAGGAGTGAATTTGTGAAAAGGAAACATGGCTTGCAAATAGCAAAGCTGTAAAAACAATAAGAATTTTATTCATGACTGAATGATTGAATTTGCAAAATTAAGGAAGACCAAAGGAGAGAGGTAAACTTAATTTTTTCCGTTCCTGATTAAGATTTTGATTTTATTGACAAGTGTTTTTCTTGGAATAATTCCTTCGATTTTTTCAATCATTTTTCCCTGATTGAAAATCAGATAGGCAGGCGTTTTTGTGATGTGGTATTTGTTGATGAGTGTTTTATCAGTATCAAAATTTACCCTGCATATCTTAAGTGAGCCATTCAGATCGTTTTTAAGATCTTTAATTACCGGAGACATGATATGACAAGAGCCACTCCAGTCGGCATAAATTTCAACCAGAACAAGAGGAAACTGTTCTGTGATTTCTGATGAAAAAGGCTCAAACTGATTGTTGTTGAAAAACGTCATCACTTTCACACTTTAAAAGAAAAAATCGTGAGGCTTTTAAAAAATGTGAGGGATTTTTTAAAAAGGTTAAACTGAACTGGAAACTGTAGCCCCACGATTTCGCCTTATTTATCTCAATTCTTATACCAAAATTTTTATTTTTCTTAACGTTTTTATAAGGTAAACAAAATCAATGATTAAGATTGATTTTGTTTGTAGGGGTAAAGAGTTATCTTTCCGGAAAAACTCCAATATAACGTAGATTATCCAAAATATTATAGGTTATTTTTTGAGATTCCCAGTTTTTTCATTCTTGCTTCAAGTGTAGTGGGCTTGAGTCCCAGAATCTTAGCTGCACCCTTTTCACCCCGTATGCGGTAAGCTGTGGATTGAAGTACTTTTAAAATATGCTCTTTCTCAATGTTTTCAATGGTCATGTTTTCAATGTCCCGGATTGAATTTGAATGAAATAAATTTTCATTTATCACCAGTTCAGTACCCATACTGGTTATCATGGCTCTTTCAATCACGTTTTCGAGTTCCCGGATATTTCCCGGCCAGTCGTACAACTGACATGCAGCCATGGTTTTATGGGAAACTGAGCTAAACTTTCGGCCTGTTTTATGTGAAAATTTATTGATGAAATAATTGACAAGCAGAGGGATGTCTTCCTTTCGCTGACGTAAGGGAGGCAGGGAAATAGGGAATACATTCAGGCGGTAAAATAAATCAGGGCGGAAATTTCCCTTTTTTACTTCCTCGCTGAGGTTACGGTTGGTAGCGGCAATGACGCGCACATCTACCTTGAAAGTTTTGGGATTCCCAAGACGTTCAAATTCACCATCCTGTAATACCCTCAAGAGTTTCGGCTGCAGTTCGATGGGTAATTCACCGATTTCATCCAGAAAAATGGTTCCTTTGTCTGCAAGTTCAAAGCGGCCTATTTTTTTGTAGAGCGCCCCGGTGAATGCCCCTTTTTCATACCCAAACAATTCACTTTCAATCAGAGAAGCAGGCAATGCCGCACAATTGACTTTCACCAAGGGGTGTTTGTTGCGGTTGCTGATATTGTGTATTGCTCTGGCTATCAGCTCTTTACCTGTTCCTGTTTCTCCGAGAATCAATACCGTGGTGCGGGTATTTGCCACCCGTTCCACATTTGTCAGGATTTTTTTCATTTCGGCATTCTGGGTGATGATTTCCTCAAAATTATGCTCCAGTTTGATTTCATCCTGCAGATAGATGTTTTCTGCTTCCAGCTTGTTTTTTAAGGATTGAATCTCTGCCAAAGCATCTTTGAGTTTTTTTTCTGATTTCTTTTTCTCGGTTATGTCATGCACAAAGCCGACACTGAACGTATTTCCTTCAAATTCAAGTAAATTGGCAGATATTTCGACATCTCTCAATTCTCCGTTGCTTGTCTGGTGTATGGTTTCAAGCAATAACCTTTTCTCACGGCAAAGCTGTTCCCAGATTTTTGACCAGCTTTTTTCATTCAGGGTAGGATTGATCTGCCAGACTTTCATCTGCTCAAGTTCTTGCCGGGAATATCCCCAGTATTCACAGGCATAATCGTTCACCCTGAAAAAAGTACCGTCTTTTTTCAACATGAAAATAGCCTGATGGGTATTGTCGATTACGAAATGAGACAGACGTTTTTCTTCCTCAGATCTTTTTAATTCCATTAAGGTGTCCAATAAGCTTATTTCTGCCTTTTTTCTGGCGGTAATGTCGCGGAAATGTTGTGCAACCTTTACCACTTCCCGGTTCTTGCCGAATATTGGATGGTAAAGTACATCCAGCCACAGGTCTTTTTCAGGCAGGTATTGTTCGACCATTTCAGTTTTTCCGCTCTGAAACACTTTTTTAATTTCATTCTCCTGATTGATGAGTGTCAGGCATTTCTTTCCAATGTAATCATCGTTTTCGATGCCAAGCAGTTTTTTGGCATTTTGGTTATAGTAGATTACATTCATCATATTGTCAATTAGCCCCAGAGGCTCATCAATGTAATTCAGGAAAGCTTCCAGCAGCAGGCTGCCTTCACGGGATAAAGAATTTGTAAAGCTGAGTTCAGAAATTTCGACTACCATGCCACAGAAATATTCTTTTCCGTCAATATCATATCTGGAAACATAAATTTCGACCGGAATAATTGTTTTATTTTTCGTGATGTGCCGGCTTTCAAAATAATGAAAACCTTTTTCAGAAATGGTAGAAGTAAGTTCTTCCCATTTAAGGGGCTGAAATCTCAGGCTAATGTCTTCAATGGTCAGTTTTGTCAGTTCATCCAGCGAATAGCCCAGATGCACGCAGGCTTTCTGGTTGGCATAAACTATTTTCATGCTTTTATCTGCCCAAAAAACAGGGAAAGGGATTTTTTCAATATCTGCAAAATGAAATGTCATGAATTGGTTTATTTTTTCCGGCAAAGATAAAACTCCAATATTTTGGAGAAGGAAAAAATATTTTTTTTTCGTATTAAGTTTTTTAAATAGATATTTGTTGACCTAAAAAATATCCCAACCAAAAAATTTTTACAAGATGAAAAAGTTAAATTTTTGTATTCTTGTGTTGCTGATAAGCGTCAGCATCCATGCCAAAGCAGTTAATACTGGCTTATTTCAGATTGATGAAAATCAAATCATGTCGGAAATGTCAGGGTTAACTTTACTTGAAGATTATGTAACGCAAAATCAAGGTGTTACGCTAAGTGAAATGCAGGCAAGCGGTCATATTTTATCTTACGGTATAAGTGACCAGCCTTCACCTTTCAACGATGAGATGACGTTTGAAGCCCCGTTAGGCATTCCATCATTTATCTGGGGGTTTTGTCTGGGATTACCCGGTGTGGCTGTCGTTTATTTTGTTTCCGAAGATAAAGATGAAACCAAAAAAGCAGTTTTTGGTTGTATTGCCAGCACAGTCGCCTATTCTGCCTGTTACCTCGTTTATTACATTGTTTATATAGCCTCGGCTATTCAATAGTTTTATTTGGATTTGAATTTCAATCAGTTATCAATAATAAACAGTTTTTTTATGAAGAAAATTTTTTTTATGCTGCTTGTCATTTTTCTGACCAGTCTGCAATCAAAGGCTTACGACAGAAGCCTTTTTGATTATGATGAAATTCAGATCCGAAAAGAATTAAGTGAGCTGAATAGCCTTGAAAGTTATGTGTCGGCCAATGAGGGTGTTACCTTATCTCAGCTGAAAACTGAAAACAACCGTTTGACTGCCAACATCAGCAATTCACCCATGATTTTTACTGGTTTCAACGGGGTAGCTGCCGACATTCCTGCTTTTTTATGGGGCTTTTGTCTGGGGCCTATCGGGGTCATTATTGTCTGGATTATTGATGAGGATGACCTGCTGATGTCAATTGTCGGCTGCCTGGTGTCTTCATTTTTATTCGGTGGAGGCTATCTGCTTGTTAACTGACACTGCTTGCTGATTTTTTCTCCGGTTTTTTAAATTTTTTAATTTGAACAGGCTTTTATTAATTGTTTTAATACTATTTTATCCTTCAGGCATCTTACTGGCTCAGTATTTTTACAGAATTGAGGCCGACATCAGCATTAAAACAAAAGCCGGAAATTTCAGCCAGCTGACCATGGGGAGGGTTTTTTACGATATAAATATTAAAAAACTGGTGTACAATATCACTTTTCCTGAAAAAGAAGTCTGGGTGGTGAAAGATTCAGTTGTCAGTACTTATGTGGGTGGAAAGCTGGTAAAAAAGACGACCACTGTTGCGCTGGTGCAAAGTACTGTTTTTCATCTTGCCCTCGAGGGCAGGTTATCTGATTATGGGCTTAGCAAAAGCCTCTATAAAATCACCAAAGTGGAAAAGGACGGGGATATGGTCATTACGACCTATTCTCCTCCACCTCAGATGAAAGGTTTTGGAGATATTGTCATTTCCACTAAAAACAAAAGCCTTTATGGAGTGGTTTTTTTCAGTGCCGACAAAAAAATCCTTAGTAAACAGATTGTCAAATCCTACACTACAGTCAGCGGATTAAAGTTTCCCGCTGAGATTATTCAGATTTATTACAAGGAGGGGAAAGAAAACTATCAGGTAATGACATTTAAAAACATCAAGGTAAACAATCAGCAAAATGAAAGTTTTTATCGTTATCCTGATGTGCGTTAGTGTTTTTCAGCTGAAAGCCCAAACGTTGGAAGAGCTGAAAATACTGGAAAAAACGACAGAGCATGATGACAGGCCTTATTATCTGAAATTTGTCAGAAATCAGGGCAAAACGGGAGATAAAATAGTGTCTGCCATGTTTTTGTTTTATAAAAATTTTATTTCATCCCAGGATTTTGTTTCATGCAGTTTTTATCCTTCCTGTTCCGAATATGCACTTCTGGTTCTAAAAAAACAGAATATTTTTACCGGCACCATGAATTTTTTTGACAGGCTGACCCGTTGCCATACCTTCACACCTCAGCAATATCATATCCATCCGGAATATCATCTGCAGATTGATTTACCCAAAAATGCGCGGTATGAAGATTTGTAAACTGATCTTTTTCAGTACTTTACTCATTACAGCATTCATCAGCCAGGCTCAAAATCTGTTTGATGAGGAACACAGCAGACAATATGCTGAATTTTTATTTTCTGCCGGAAAGTATGAAGAAGCAAGGCAGGAATATAAGCGTCTGTTGTTATTGGATGATCTGAACACGGATGTCAGGCTCAGAGAGGTTCAGTGCTTAAGATACTCAGGTCAGCTCAGGGAAGCACTGAAAAGGATGGAAGATTACCGGAAGAAAGGTGGAATAATTAGCTATTCAATTGAAATTGAATATGTTAAGCTGTTATTACTTAACAGGGAATCGACAACTTTCAGGAAAGTTTACCTGCCGCAAAGTATACTGAACGATTCCGACAAGGTGGTTTTTATTCTTATTGATTATTTACTGAATAAAGACTTTAAAAAAACTGATGAGTTCAGAGCATCTGAAAACTTTTCAAATCCTGCTTATAAAAGACTTACAGAAATAAACTCAGAATTGCAGTCAATCAGAATGAAAAATCCGCTTGTAGGTGGGCTTTTGTCAACAGCCATTCCGGGACTGGGGAAAATTTATTCAGGTTTCTGGCAAGACGGGCTTATTTCGTTGTTATATACCGGAATGTCTGCCTTTCAGGCCTATCGAAGTTTTAAAAAAGATGGCATCAGGAGCATTTTTGGCTGGTATTCAGCCATGATGACTGCCGCTTTTTATAGTGGTAATATATATGGCTCTGTGAAAGCAGTCAGTAAATACAATCAACTTAAAACCGAATTATTTAACAGAGAGATTGAAGAAATTCTGTTTAATTATTATTAGTATACTGGTTTTCAGTGATTTAAAAAGCCAGAGCATGAAGGAAACAACCTTCATGGCCGACAGTTTTTTTATTTCTCAGGACTATGAAAATGCAGCCGACCTGTACCGAAGGATCATCTTTTTTTCTGTGGACAGTGTGAATTACCGGCATTACCTGAAGTTATCGGAATGTTTGTTTCATGCCGGCCATTATGACGAAGCACTTTATTATTACGATATTGCCTATAACAACCTGGAAAATGACACTTTACTCAATGAAATTTCTTTTCGTAAAACATTGATATACATTCTGTTAAAAGACTACAAACAGGCACGAAGAGAATTGCTGAATATTGATACCGCTCAGTCATTATCCGTTCAAAACAGGTATAATTTTTATCATGGTGTCATCAGTTTCAGGGAAGGGAATTATACCCTGGCAGAATCATATTTTATTGCCTCCCTCGATAGTTTAACAAAAAAAGATTCAAACAAAATCAGAGAAATTTTCACATATCTTCCCAACGGAAAGCCAAATCCCAATACGGCAAAATGGCTGAGTATCATTTTCCCAGGTCTTGGGCAGTTGTATGCTGGTGATATCAGAAATGCAGTAAATTCATTTATTCTGAATGGTATTTTAGGAGGATTGTTTGTTTATGTTTCATTAAAATACGGATTGCTGGATGCAGGATTGAGTATTTTCCCATGGTTTCAGCGTTATTATTTCGGAGGCTTCAAAAGAGCAGCACAAATTGCGTTAAAAAAACAGGAAGAGAAAAGAGAAGAGGTACTGAAGAAAATATTTATTTTTTATCAGGGATATTTGGTGAATGAATAATTTACTTTATCTTGGCACTTTCAAAACCTATTAAAAATTAAGTCATGAAAAACATTTTAGTGCTGATTTTAGCTTTTGTATTAACAGGATTTGCTTATGCAGATGGAGGAAAATACAAAATCAATGACGAAACTGTCAATCAGATGTTCACCAACGCCCCTGAAACAAATGGTTTCGATTTCACTGTAAGCCCTCTTACCGGAAATGCCTTACCGGAACAAATAACCGGAGAAAAAAATCCATGGGTGGCATGGGCGCTAACATTTACAGCTGGTGTTGGTATTTGTGGTATTCACAGGTTGTATTTGGGTACTAAAACCGGAGTCTTCATTGCCTATTTATGTACTGCCGGAGGATGTGGTATCGTTCAGACTATTGACTGGGTAGTGCTATTGATAGGTGCCATGAACAAGGATATCAGCAAATACATCGACAATTCCAAGTTATTTATGTTCTGATGACAGGATGAACTTCCACATCAAGGTAAATAATGTGGGAAAATCTTGTAGAACTTTAATAAAAAAATATTAATTGCATATTTTCGATTTGTATGTTATATTTGGTGTCTGATTAATGTTGTTAAATCGTTTAAAATTCAAGTATATGTCAAGAGTTTACAGATTAGGTTTCTTAATTTTGACAGGTCTTCTTGCAATAAGTTCATTTCACCTGAATGCACAGACCAATTTGGCTTTATCGGCAACTGCCAGTCACTCAGGCGGTGGAACCGGAACTTACGGGCCTCAAAACTATAATGACGGATATTATTGCAATGGATCCGGAACCTGTTGGGGATGGGTAAGTACATCGGGAAATCCATCAACCTCATCATGGATTGAATATCAGTGGACTACCAGCCAGACATTTGATGAAATTAAAGTGTATATTAATAGTACAACCAACAGAGCCATGCATGGCTTTAAAGTTCAGTACTGGAACGGGAGCACTTATGTTGATCATCATACCTTTTATATTGCTCCTGCCAATCTGACCCTGAATTACGTGGATAAATTTTCTTCACCCATCACCTCTACAAGGCTGAGACTCACCGATATTTATACAACCGGCTCTCAGGCATCCAATCCAATGAATGAAGAAATAGAAGTCAGGCTGACTACTTTGCCCGGTCTTGATGTCGAAATGAACAGGATAGAAATTCCTGTTACCTGGTCTGTAGGGAAAAATCCACTGAAAGTGGTTTACCGGAACAACCGAAAAGACACCATAAAATGGGTCGATTTAGGATGGCGGTTAAATTGGGATGTCCCATCTCTTGTAAATAACTATACCAAAACAGTTCTCCCCGGAGCTGAACAAGCATATCAGTTTGCTGATTCTGTTTACCTTCCGGCTAAAGGCAGTTATAATTTCAGGGTGTGGGTTTCATCTCCCAACGATTCTTTCCCAGACAATGTAACCTCAAATGATACTTTAATTTTAAGCATTTGCACAGCTATGTCAGGTACCTACACGATTGGTGGTACAGGGGCAAACTATCCTACTTTTAATGCGGCTGTTACCGATTTGTTGAAATGCGGTATATCCGGGCCTGTGGTATTTAACGTGGCGTCAGGAACTTATAATGAGCGGGTAGTTATTCCACAGATTTTAGGTGCCTCACCCACCAATACCATTACTTTTAAAGGAGCGGATAAAGACAATTGTATTTTGAACTATAACAGTACTTCCACATCAACCATAGCAACCCTCTATCTTAACGGGGCTGATTATATTAAATTTCAGAATATGACCATTCGTGCAGGTGGAACCAGTTACGGCTACAGCGTTTTATTAAATAATACAGCTAATTACAACACTTTTTACAATTGTAATCTGATTGTTCCCGTTTTATCAAGCACCTATTGTATTCCTATTCTTGCCTCCAGTTCCGAATCAAGTTACAGTGGTTATGCCAATAATGCCAATTACAACACTTTTGAAAACTGCTTAATCAGCGGTGGTTACTGGGGTGCTTATATGACTGGCCCATCAACTTCAATATGGTGCTATGGAAATAAATTTATAGGGAATACATTTGTCAACCAGTATTACTCGGGAATTTACAATTATTACCAGCGGGAAGTGTTAATCAAAAACAACAGGATTATTACCAATAATTCCTCACTGACTGACTCATGGGGCATTTATCATAATTATTGTGTAAAATCCACTATTGACGGTAATATCATAAATCCCGGATGGATAGGCATGCAGCTTTACTATGAAAACTATTACAGCACTTCTGACAGTAGTCTGATTATCAATAATATGATTTACAACTTCAAAGAAACTGGCGATCAGGTTGGAATTTACCTTTATAACTATAACTATAACATGAAGGTGTATAACAATACTGTTTATTGCACAGGTACTACCACATCGACCGCTTATGGAAGAAGTTGTATTTTCGTTTACTACTGTTATGCAAGTTCAATTCAGAACAATATTCTTTACAGTAAGAATACAACTTTATTACTGAGCTTTTATCCTTATCCTTACTCAGCTTCTCAGGTGGATTACAATGACTACATTTATGAAAATACCAACAATTCCAATATGTTCTATAGCAACAGTGTATATTATTACGACCTGGCAGGCTGGAAAACATCTACCTATAATCTTGTGACACCACACGATAACAATAGCTGGGAAAATATTGATCCCAAATTTGTATCTTCTACAGATCCTCATCTGAATTCAAATTATCCTCCCATTTACGGGAAAACCATTTCATTCATTACGCATGATGTGGATGGAGACGTAAGGTGTCCTTATTCCACAACCATTGGTGCAGATGAATCGAAATATCCGGTTCCCAGGCCCAAAGCCTTTTTTGTATCAGATGATACAATCTGCCACAGCACACCTATCGTATTTTACAATACAGCAGATCCAAAAGCCAAACAGGGTTATTGGTGGTATTTCAATGGTAACTTTGTTTCCAAAAACTTTAACTGGACACATACATTTCCTGCCGGAACAGGTTATGATACGGTTTCTTTGGTAATAATTAACTGCGGAGGTGCTGATACCTTTACAAAATATGTATTCGTTGACAATCCCAGCAAAGCTCCGAAAGCTGATTTCATCGCAGACCTAAACGAAACCGAAGTGATGTATCCTGTGAATTTCAGCGATTTAAGCATCAACTGTCCCTCAGGATGGAAATGGAAGGTCTATCCGGCAACCATCTCACATCCGATTCTTGGAATTGTACCTACTTATTCATTTGTTACTCCGACAAATGAAGGAAGTCAGAATCCGGTTATCAGTTTTGATTATCCGGGTGTTTATGATGTATGGCTGATAGCTGAAAATGGGATAGGAAAAGATTCCATTGGCAAACAGAAATATGTTAAAGTTAATCCTGATTACTGGATGTGTTTCTGGGCAGATCCTTCTACAAAGAAGAGCATGGAAGGAACGCTGTATGATGATGGCGGGCCGGCCATGGATTATGGCAATAACAAAAACTGTGATCTGGCTCTTACCCCATGTGCAAAACAGTTAGACCTGACATTCAAGAGCTTTAACCTGCAGAGTGGCGACTATTTACAGGTATTTGACGGTACTGATGCCAACGGAACTCCTTTGTGGGATGTTTCTGCTTATGGCACAACCGGTTTGACAGGAAACATGACCAATCCAGCGTTTAAATCAGTGCTGACATCAAATTCAGGAAAAATGTACATTAAGTTTACTACCAACTCGTCAACTGTCAGCTCAGGCTTTGAAGCAAAATGGTCTGGTGTTTATGGTAATTATGATAAGCCGGTGGCATCCTTTAATTGTCCTGATACCCTATGTCTGGGAGTAACGGCATATTTTGAAAATACAAGTAAGTCGCTTCCTGATGCTTCTTATGAATGGTATTTTACCGACCCGTATTTTGCAGAATCATTTGATAAAAATCCGGGCTACAAGTTTGCATTTGACGGAACTTATACCGTGAAATTAAAGGTAATTGATTGCGGTGGTGAATCAGAATATACGAAAGACATTGTGGTGGTCGCTCCGTTCAATGCTCCTGTTCCAAACTTTACAGCTGATAACGTCAGACCGGTTAAAGGAACTGATATTGTTAACTTCAGCGGTGAAGTTTACGGATGTGCTGACGAGTGGAAATGGACAATTACTCCTGCTAACTTTACTAATATCAATGGCTATCCCAATACGCAATTCCCTCAGATCAGGTTCAACGATACCGGTTGCTATGATGTAAAGCTGGTGACCGGATACAAGGGAATGTATGACAGTATTACCAGAAAATGCTTTATCAAGGCCATCCAGTATTGCCAGCCAACGGTTGATTTGTTGACTCAGGATATTGGCATGACTAAAGTTATACTTTCAGACATCAGCAATTCAACGCCAACCGGGAAAACTGAATATTCAGATTATACACTCACCCACAGTACTTATCTGGATGTAGAAGCTACCTATGATTTACAGGTAGAAAGATCTTCAAATTTCAATACCGTTGACCGGAAAGCATGGATAGACTGGAACATTGACGGAGATTTTGACGATCCGGGTGAGTTGATAGGACACGAACAAAATTCGAGTGCACTCGTCTGGAAAACAAGTTTCAAAGTACCGTGGAATGCTACCTTAGGCCCGACCAGAATGAGAATTTCTACTGTGCTGGGTGGTATGGCAAACAATCCATGCGGAAGCCGTTTATTTGGTGAAGTTGAAGATTATAAAGTGATTGTCAGACCTGATGGAACTCCTCCGGTGATTACAATGAAGGGACAGGATACTGTAGTTCTTGAGCAATGTACGCCTTCCTACACCGATGCCGGTGCCACCGCAATGGATAATATTGACGGAAATCTGACTTCTGCCATCGTTACAACAGGTAGTGTTGACCTTAAGAAAGATGGTACCTATTATATAAGATATAATGTATCGGACAACTCAGGCAATAAAGCTGTGGAGAAAGTCAGGACTGTCATTGTGAAAAAGGATAATGTCCCGCCAGTCTTTAGCCTGAAAGGCAATGCTAAAATGATTTGGGAAGTATTGAACCCATGGGTTGATCCGGGTTACAATGTAAATGATACCTGCTCAGGTGTTGATACAGTGAATATTACCGGGACTGTTGACGGAAGCAAGCTCGGGGTCTATCAACTGGAATATACAGCTTACGATAAAGCCGGAAATTCAGCCGTTCTCACCAGAGAAGTGACTGTGGCTGATACTTCAGATCCTGTTGTTTGGCTGAATGGTTATGCAGTAAATTATGTGGAAGTTCATACTCCATTTACTGATTCAGGACTTACAGTAAAAGACAATTATTGCTTTAACAATGATATTAAAGTAATGGGAAGTTATAATGTTCACAAATTAGGCACCTACACACTAACTTATGAAGTCAGGGATTGTGCCGGAAATGGTCCTGTTATTATGAACAGAGTTATTGTGGTATATGATTCAACTGCTCCGGTGGTTACTTCAAGCCCGTATCAGTCGGGAGATAAAATCCTTGTAGATGTTTACCACAATATTGACGAATATTTACCAATACTGAACATTACCGACAATTATTATCAGATAAATGAAATTACCGTAAATAAATATGGCAGCTACTACACACAGTTCCCCAACGGTGAAGCCACCACGCTTGGTAATTTCAAAGTGGAAATCAAAGTGATTGATGGCAGTGGAAATGAGGCTTATCTGTATTTCGATATAGATGTAGTTGACAGAGAAAAACCGGTTATTACTTTGAATGGTCCTCAGATTATTCAGATTTGCCGGTTTAAAGAAGTTCCTGACTCTTTACTCACTGCAGAAGTATCTGATAATTACTATACTAACGTAAACATTACCAAAACCGGAACATATTATACAGATTACCTGAATACAAAGAAAGAAGGTTTGTTTACGGTTCGCTACAATGCAGTGGACGGTTCAAACAATCAGGCAATTGAAGTAGTCAGGTACATTGATGTCATTTACGATCCGCAAAAGTGTAATGTCGGAGTTAATGAGCCATTAAACGAAAATCTGGTAAATATTTATCCCAATCCTGCAACCCATCTGGTAAATGTTGAAGTTAACCTTTCCGGAGGGGAAGACTTAACCATCAGCATTATCAACAGCGTTGGGGAAGTAGTGATTGAAAGGATGATGAAATCGACAGGCGGAATTTATACCTTCGACCTGAGTGAATTTGCAGGTGGAATCTATATGGTTCGCATCAGCACAAACGGCAATACGATTGTCAGGCCATTGATGCTGAGCAGGTAACCACTTGCCTGAAAACAGTTATAAACCCTGTTGGAAGTAATTTCCGACAGGGTTTTTTATTGAAATAAAAGCTGGCGTATCCGGAGATTAAATGCTTCTGTTTTTAATGCATTGTGCTTTTCAGCCAGTTGATGTGCTCTTCTGATACCTCCGAAGTAAAACTTCTGAAACATGGAAAGGCCGATAAAATACCCTGTAAAATAGTATTTTTTGAATATTCCGTAAATTCCGGCAGTTAATGAACCGGCTATGATTGTAAAACTCAGAATCCCTTCTTCCGGATAACCTGCATAAATATGTCCAAGACCGGGAAGTATTGCCGACATAGTTTCTGCCCGATCAGGGTTTTTTATTGATGGGAGGTTTTTATTGGTATAAAGCTCATTGATTTTTTCTCTGAAAGACTGACAGTTTGTATCATTCAATTCCAGCCACGAGGCATATTCCAGTGCTGCTGCTTTTGCTTCCTGATATTTTGAAAGCTCATTCAATGACAGAATCAGAACAGGAAGAAGACTTTTATAATATGCTGTGTCCTGAAGGAAAAACCTGCACTGCGTAATCTGTGAAATAGCTTCGGTAAAATCTCCGGATAAGTAGGCATTGAGACTTAATTGTTGGCGGAAAAGAAAATGCAGACTATCAGGCATAATGGAAAAATCTGCTTTCTGAAGTGTTTCAAAAGCATTTTTATATTTTCCCATCATTTTGAGTGCTTCTGCCTGGCGGTAGAGTAGTAAATTATTTTGTTCAAGGTCGGAAGATTCATATTGAATACGGAGGTATTCAAGACAGGCCTCTTCATATAATCCTGCTTTCATCAGGCTGTCGGCATGATGAACTGAAGCCGGTACCTGAGAATGAAGCTCAGAAATACATATTGCGAACAGGAATATGAAGGTCAAACAATATATTGTAGTCAATCTGGCCATAAAATTCATTTTTTTCGAGATTTACGCTGTAGTAACTTCCGAAAATATTTCCGAGATAATAAGTCAAAAATAATCCGCTGAAAAACAAGGTTTTAATGTCTTTGATACCATCTTTCCGATAATTTTCAAAGCTGACAAGTCCCAGAGAGCTGGTAATGAGAAAGGCTGCCACTCCATCTCCGGGCCTGCCGGCATAAATTTTTCCAAGCCCGGGTATAAATGCTGAAAGTATTGCTGCTGTCATCTTTTTCCTTTCTTTGAAAGAAGAAATCAATGAGGCATATTTGTCAAGCTTTGTTACTTCATTTGAAATTAAAAACCAGTTGGTATCCAGTTCTTTTCTGATGGTTTGATAATCGTCCAGATTTCTTTCCAGCAAGCTAAGTCCACTTAATAAAAACTGGCGCATCTTTAACTCATCTTCACGACTGAATACAGCATTTTCAAGCAAATGACGGGCTTCGTCATATTGTTTCTGATAGGAGTAGCAAATAAATCCGAAAAATCTGGCCTTTGCATAAGAACTCAGCGAAGTGTCGGTCAGGGCAAAATACAAGGCAGCGGAATCAAGTTTTTTCTGGCTGTAAAAACACCATCCTTTCGTAAAATAAAGAGAATCAATGATTTTTGGTGTCAAATCAGGTCTGATAAGAAGGCGGTTACATAAATTGACAGCTGATTCAAATTCATTGTTTTTTACCAGATAACTGATAAAACTTACTTCACTTTCCACTGAATCTGAAGGATTCTCTGCCTTAAGAAAAAAGCCGGACAAGAAGATTGATAATGTCAGTAAAAACTTCATCCGCTTATTTGTGGTAAACATCAGTGGTTTCCGTCACTTTATTTGTTTTCTCGTCTATCCGGATAGGAGAAATATCCTGAGCTGCAATTTTATTGCATCGGGTCAAACGGTCAGCCGAGCAAATAATTCCCTTTATCAAACCGTATCTTCTAATAAGCTCAACACTGAACCGGCTACAGGAGGGATGATACAGGCAACTGGCTGAAATCTGCGGACTAATGACTTTTTGATAGGCATACATGGCCCCTCCAAATATCAGGCTGACAGGATTGTATTTGATAAAAGCATTTTCTGACTCCGAAAATAAATATTTAACGTCTCTTTGGTAATCGGAAGGAGTTATAAAATGATGCGAAAGGAGTATTCTTTTATCCATACTGTCAATTTGGGCAAAGGCAGTGCTTATTCCCATGCTGAGCATAAAGAAAATTAATAACACAACCTTATTTTGCAATTTTTGCATTTTCAGGTACTTTAAAATTAAAATACGGACTGTTGGCCTGCTCATTTAAACGGACATCTGAATAAACAATCCGGTTCACAACCGAATCGCCATCAGGTAAATAATTGAATTCAACCACTTTTAAAGGCAGCTTAACCGACTGAATCTGAGAATATTGGTAATAATATATTTTTTTTACCAATTTAAAGGAAGCATTGTAGTAGCCAAGGTAAATGGGAACGTAATTTTCAGAAACAAGTTCAACCTTTGAAAATTCCTTGGCAAGGGAAAAGGGTGCTTCCCATGTGGTAATCAGCATTTTGTCTTCATATTTTGTTTCAGAAAGTGTAAAGCCGAGATCTTTCAGACCCAGGTCGCTGGTTTTGTTCGAAAGGAAATAATACAATAAGCTTTTTTCAGTATCGAAAGCAACACTTTGGGTGAGATACACTTCATTTTTTGCAGGATAATAAATTTTCGCTTCTCCTTTTGCATTCGAAATGAAGACACATTCAATGGGTTTAAGATAATGAATGGTCATGATGCCTGTCGATGGCTTGTAGAAAATTTCAGCTGTTACGGTAGATTTTTTTCCGTTTTTCAGGCTCTGGCTTTCCATATTGAGGCTGATTTTTTCAAGAGGGACTATAGCGGAAAGAAACAGCAGGATGATCAGTGCCAAAAAGGAAATACGAAAAAAGGAAAAATGCTTCATGATAAAATTTTGTAAAAAACTTTACAAAATTAAGGCAAAAACAGTAAGAGAGGATAAAATTACTTGAGCAGGAAACTTAAGTCATCCTGATTTCCTAACTCATAAAATGGGTTGCCATATCTGAAAATTCTGGCAGTATGAGGGCCGATAAGAGAAATCTTGTTTCCTTCAACACGCAGAATACTTCCTTCGCGAAGGCCAACCACCGTTACTTCTTTGTTTAACTCAATAAATTCCCTGATTCTTTCTTCTCTGGTTTCACCGGCAAATCCTTCAGGATTTTTATCGAGATAGTGCGGATTGATTTGGAAAGGAACAAGGTTTAATGTTTCAAAACCTTTGGGATCAATAATAGGCATATCATTGGTGGTTCGGAGAGTAGGGCATGCGACATTTGAACCGGCACTCCAGCCGGTATAGGGCATTCCTTCGAGAACTTTTTTGCGGATAGCCTTTGTTAATCCGGTATGATGAAGGTCATGAACGAGTTTAAACGTATTTCCCCCACCGACAGCTATTGCATCGGCTTTTTCGAGAGCACTTACCGGATCGCTTTCGTGATGAAGGCTGAAAAGGTGATAGCCTAACTTGTGAAAAACCTTTTGAACTTTTGCTTCATATTCATCCCAGTTTAAGGTAACTCCTGCATACGGGACAAAAGCAATGTTTTTAACTGTTTTGCCAAAAAAATCACTAAAATGAGGTTCGGCAAACTCCAGATATTCCAATCCCGGAATTTTGGAATTACTAAGTAGTAAAAGTCGCATGATGTTGTTATGTAGTTCTGCAAAAAAATAGAAAGTCCGTACAAGCTGCTGTGTACGGACTTTTTATATCCTTTATGCCGGATGAATAGCTTCAACCGGACATACATCAGCACAAGCTCCGCAATCGGTGCAAACGTCTGGATCGATTTTGTAAATATCGCCTTCTGAAATAGCTTCTACCGGACATTCATCTATACAGGTTCCGCAAGCTGTGCATTCATCACTGATTTTGTATGCCATAATTCAATGTTTAATTGTTCAAATAAATACGAGGCAAAATAAAATCAACTTTTTAAAACAGGCAAGTTAAATTCTTAAATATTTTATGTTCAAAAACAAAGTAGCAGAATTTTAATAAATACGCATGCTACGGGTAACCATCCAGCCTTCTGGTGATATACCTTTTATGGTTATCCAGCCTTTGAAATTTTCCAGCACCTGAACCAGCTCTTTCGGGTCGCTGAACTTCTGGTTATTTACGGAAAGAATGATGAAATCATTGGTGATACCGAGATTTCTCATCAGGCCGGCTTTCACATTTGCTACCTTAACTCCATAGTCTATTCCGAAACGGTCTTTATCCATTTTTGAAATTTCCCTGAACGAAGCACCCAGTTTTTCCGAAACGACCATGTTGTTTTTAAGTACTGCATTCAATCCTTCGCTGTTTACCAGTACTACGGTGATTTTTTGAACTTTTCCGTTTCTCAGCACATCGAGGGTAACTTTATCACCAGGCCGGTGATAGGCAAGTTTTTCATCATAGGCAGCTTTATCGGCTATGTTCAGATTGTCCATTTTCAGGATGATATCATCCTTTTGAAGCCCTGATTTCATTGCGTTTCCGGTTTCATAAACCTTTGTAATGACTACGCCTTTAATAAATATATCGTTCAGCTTTGAGGCCATTTGTTCATCAATGTCGCTGACTTCCAGTTCAATAAAAGCCCGTTGCACAATGCCGTATTCCCTTAAATCATTGACTATTTTATACACAATATTGGAAGGGATGGCGAATCCATAGCCGGCATAAGAGCCTGTTTTTGAAATAATTGCAGCATTGATGCCTATCAGTTGCCCCTGAAGGTTGACCAATGCTCCTCCGCTGTTTCCGGGATTAATGGCTGCATCTGTCTGTATAAACGATTCTATTGGAAAATTATCTCTGTTTATGCTGATATTTCTGCCTTTTGCACTGACAATACCTGAGGTAACTGTGGAGGTCAGGTTAAATGGGTTGCCCACTGCTATAACCCAGTCACCAATCCTGACATTGTCGGAATTGCCGAAACTCAGATAAGGCAGCTCGGTGGCTTTTATCTTCAAAAGGGCCAGGTCGGTGGATGGGTCACTCCCAACCAGTTCAGCCTGGTAGGTTTTTTTCCTGTTTAAGACAACGACCTCAATTTTATCAGCATTCTGCACGACATGATGATTAGTGGCAATATAACCATCGTCACTGATGATAACACCGGAGCCGGTGTTGGTCACAGGGCCTGAATTGTAAAAGAAATTGAAGAATAAGTCCCAGCTTGAATAATTGTTTTGCTGACCTTCCTGTGTGGCTTTAATGAAAACTACTGCCGGACCTGCTATTTCCGAAGCTTTTGCAAACATGTCATTCAGCTCTATGGGACCGGTACTAATTGTCTGACTGGTTGAACGTACAGGAATATCTTCTGCCTTTGTAAAATATTCCTTGTGGTTTTCTTTGGAAAAGTATCTGAAAGTGTAAGAGCCGGCAATACCTGAAACAAATGCCAGCAATACCAGCACTCCGTATTTTTTGATGTTATTCATGTTTTAATTTTTAAAGTTTCTCAACCCTTGCATTTAACAGTAAAACGACCTCCGGATTATTCGGATCATTGGTTTTGACGGTTACGCTTTGCTGTATGTAACCACTTTTTCCTTTTGTATCCAGTGTAACTTTTATGATACTGCTTTCACCGGGGTCAAAACGCATTTTATTCAGCGTACTTGCTGTGCAGCCACAATTGGTTTTGGTGTCGTAAATAACCAGTTGATCTTTTCCCTTGTTGCTAAAGGTAAATTCAGTTGTCAGTATTTGTCCTTGTTTGACTGTTCCGAAATCATGCACTTTCTTGTCGAATTCAATTTTAGGAGCATTGGCCAGCTGCTCTTCGGTCATTTGGATATAGTTATTCACCACATTTGCTACCACAATAAACTCCTTTTCAGGATAAGCCGCATCATCAGTTACCAGTTGAATACGGTCGAAATTATAGCCAAGATTCTGTTGAATATACGTGCTGTAAAAAACCTGAATGGTTTTCTTTTCTTTTGGCTGAATGACAATAGGGGTTGGGTCGCATCGGATATGTTCGGGTGTTGAAACATATTTTATCGTAACAGCTTTATCAGAGTTGTTGTAGGCATAAATATATCCTGTATCGAAGCTGTTGCGGTTGATTTCACCCATCACTACATGATGAACCTTAAAACGCAAAGCACCCATAACTGTCGGATAATCATCGAGGAGGGTACGGGGGCGTGGAATAACATTTCCAAGGATGGAAACCTGATATTTTGTTTTGGAATTGGAGGTTACGGTTACTGTTTCATTAAATCCGCCTTCCTTGTTGGTGGGATCATAGGTAACTCTGATAAATCCGGTTTTTCCGGGTTTGACAGGCTCTTTGCTATAGGCAGGCGATGTACAGCCGCAGGAGGCTTTCAGATCGCTGATGATAAAATCAGCTTTGCCTACATTTGTAAATCTGAAGTCATAACTGACAGGGCCGTTTTCTTCCCTGATGTCGCCAAAGTTGTGCAATACTTTTTCAAACTGGACTTCCGTCAGTTCCTGCGCAAAAACTCCAATTGAAAAAATCGTCAGAGTGGTAAGAATGATTAAGGATTTCATAAGCTGATTTTTGTCGGATACCTAAATTTTACAACATTTATGCCATCGGGCAACTGCCTTTTTGACGCTGATAATCTGTGATTGGTTGTTTTGTTTCTGAAGAAACATGCTTGTCCGTAAGCTTTTATTCACAAAAGGTGTATTCAGAAATGCTTGTAAAATCAGGGATTAAGTTTATTTTTGCAGGCATTAACGGAAGATTATGTCAAAAACAGCTTATACAGAAGATTCGATTAAATCGCTTGACTGGCGCGAACATATCCGGATGAGACCGGGGATGTATATCGGCAAACAGGGAGATGGCTCTGCACGTGACGATGGTATTTATATTCTGGTCAAAGAAATTGTAGATAACGCCATCGATGAATATGTCATGGGTTATGGAAAGAAAATTGACATCTTTCTTAATGAGAATGAAGTGGTTATAAGAGATTATGGAAGAGGAATCCCTTTGGGAAGTGTGCTGGATTGTGTGTCGAGAATCAACACAGGAGGTAAATATGATTCCAAGGTTTTCAAGAAAGCAGTAGGCCTGAATGGAGTGGGGGCAAAGGCGGTTAATGCACTTTCTGAATATTTTAAAGTTGAATCCATCAGAGATGGAAAAATGAAAACGGCTGTTTTTTGCAAAGGTCTTTTGGTCGAAGAAAAAGATATTGTCGATACCGATAAACCTGATGGTACAATTATAACCTTTATTCCTGACAATGAGATATTTGAAAACTACCGCTACATCATACCTTACCTTGAAAAGATGTTCTGGAATTATGCTTATCTCAACTCGGGGCTGGTCATTAACTTCAACGGTCAAAAGTTTTTTTCCCAGAAAGGTTTGTACGACCTGCTAAGCAACAAGGTAAACAACGAGCAGATTGATTATCCTATCATCCACCTGAAAGGAGATGACATTGAAATAGCCATGACGCATGGGGAGCAATACAATGAGGAATATTACACCTTTGTAAACGGACAATACACCCCACAGGGAGGGACTCACATGATGGCCTTCAAAGAAGCTATTGTGAAGACCATTCGGGAGTTTTACAAGAAAAATTTTGAGCCTTCCGACATCAGGTCGTCCATTGTGGCGGCAATGAGTATAAAAATTGTTGAACCTGTTTTTGAATCACAAACCAAAACCAAGCTGGGGTCTATGCACATCGAACCCAATGGTCAGACCATCAAATCATTCGTAAACGACTTTGTAAAGAAAGAGCTGGATGACTATCTGCATAAAAATCCTGCTACGGCTGATCTGCTGCTGAAAAGAATCACCCAGTCGGAGAAGGAAAGAAAGGCAATACAAGGGATTAAAAAGATGGCCGGTGAAATGGCCAAAAAAGCAAGCCTTCACAATAAAAAACTCAGGGATTGTAAAGTGCATTTCAACGATACCGATAATGAAAAGCGCTATGAAACCACACTTTTTATTACAGAAGGGGATTCGGCAAGCGGCTCCATCACCAAATCAAGAAACATTGAAACCCAGGCGGTATTTTCCCTGCGGGGTAAACCTCAGAATACCTTTGGGATGAAGAAAAATATCGTTTACCAGAATGAGGAGTTTAACCTGCTCCATCATGCCCTGAATATTGAAGAGGGTATGGAAGAACTTAGGTATAACCGCGTTGTGCTGGCAACCGATGCTGACGTTGATGGGATGCACATCAGGCTTCTTTTACTGACATTTTTCCTTCAGTTCTATCCCGACCTTGTTAAAAACGGGCATTTGTATATTCTTGATACGCCATTATTCAGGGTTAGAAATAAGGAAAAAACAATTTATTGTTATTCAGAAGAGGAAAAAGAAAAAGCCATCAAATCGCTGGGCGGAAAACCTGAAATCACCCGGTTTAAAGGGCTTGGAGAAATTTCGCCAGAAGAATTCGGCTTGTTTATTGGTCCGAAAATGAAACTGGAACCTGTGTTATTGTCTGACAATGAGGATATTAAATTTCTCCTGAATTATTTTATGGGGAAAAACACACCTGAAAGACAGGATTTTATTATCAACAACCTGAAAGTCGAAAAAGATGTAGTGGAGGAAGCGTTAACTCCCGAAAGCATTATTTGATTTTCGATAACTATCTTATTCTGTTTTTGGCAAAAAACAGGCAGCTGATGGTTTTTCCGTCAATAATTTCACCTGATTCTACCATTTCGTAAGC
This sequence comes from Sphingobacteriales bacterium, assembly GCA_012517435.1. Classification (NCBI taxonomy): domain Bacteria; kingdom Pseudomonadati; phylum Bacteroidota; class Sphingobacteriia; order Sphingobacteriales; species Sphingobacteriales bacterium. Next base: position 27,210 of record JAAYUY010000083.1, read on the forward strand.
CTCATCAACAGGAATTTCCATCACTTCAAGATATTCGTGTTCGCTTTCGAGTCCGCCTCCGGAAGTAACTTTATCACTGTTTGTAACTTCAGCAAAAAACAAATGAATTTTTTCGTCCAGTATGCCCGGACTTGGGTAAATGGTTGTCAGCCATTGGGGGTGGCTGATTTGATAACCTGTCTCTTCAAGGCATTCACGAATAATGGTTTCCATCGGATTTTCACCTGCATTCAACACTCCAGCCGGCACCTCCAGTATGTAGGCAGAATCTTCTTTTCCGAACAGGGGTGCCCTGAATTGCCTGATAAATACAAATGAATGATTATCTTTGTTATAGAGCAAAATGCAGGAAGCTTCAGGCCTTCTGACAACAAAACGCCTGATGTATGTTTCCTTGTTTTCTACGTATAATTTGAGTTCATCGACTTTTACAAAGCCTGAAAAAAGGTTTTGCTGGGAATGAAGATGAACAGGGTCTTTTTTGCTGACTTTTGTCAAATCAGGGATTCACTTTTTTAACAACTGCTTCAAAAGCTTCAGGATTGTTCATGGCCAGGTCGGCTAAAACTTTCCTGTTGATTTCAATGTTGTTTTTCTTCAATAAATCGATAAACCTGGAATATGAAAGTCCGTAAGGCCTGACTGCTGCATTGATTCTCTGAATCCAGAGTGAACGATAATCCCTTTTCTTTTGTTTACGACCTACATATGCATACTGTAAACCTTTTTCTACGGCATTTTTTGCAACTGTCCAAACATTCTTGCGCCTTCCAAAATATCCTTTGGCCTGATTAAGTACCTTTTTCCTCCTCTCTCTGGATGCTACCGAATTAACTGATCTTGGCATTTTCTTTAACTTTATTTTCCTTCAACCAAATTTAAATTCCTAACAGACTTTTTACATTTTGTTCGTCTGCAGGGCTGACCAAAGTTTTCTTCGTCAGTCTTTTTTTCTGAACATGCTCTTTCTTTGTCAGAATATGACTTTTGTAGGCATGTTTCCTCATAATCTTTCCGGAAGCGGTTATTTTAAAACGCTTTTTGGCTCCCGAATTTGTCTTCATTTTTGGCATCTCTTCTTTTATTTAACTTTTACCGGATTTATTGTTATTATCATTCTTTTTCCTTCTAATTTAGGCAGATGTTCTACTTTCCCTATTCCTTCAAGCTCCTGTATAAATCTGAGCAATATGGCTTCCCCTCTTTCGGTATAGGCAATTGTTCGCCCTTTAAAATGCACATAAGCCTTTATTTTTGAACCTTCTGAAAGAAATTTTTTTGCATGGTTGACTTTAAAATTGAAATCATGCTCATCCGTATTAGGGCCGAAACGTATTTCCTTTACGACCTGTTTGGCACTCTTTTGCTTGATTTCCTTATTCTTTTTCTTTTTCTCGTAAATAAACTTGTTGAAGTCAATCACTTTACATACCGGATATTCGGCATTTGCAAAAATTTCGACCAGATCAAGCTCCTGTTCCCGGGCAATTTCAAGTGCTTTTGAAATCGGATAAACTCCTTCTTCTACATTGGCACCTACCAGCCTTACCCGTGCAGCTCTGATTTCTTCATTGATACGAAAGCTGTCTTCAAGACGTGGTTCTCTTTTGCCCTGATTTTTGTTCTCTGTTGCTATATTTACCTCCTTTATTTTGTTTCTGAAATAATTCTTTCTACGAATTCATTGATAGTCATTTGTCCTAAATCTCCCTGTTTTCTTCGCCTCACAGATACCTTGTTTTGTTCAACTTCTTTTTCCCCTATGATGATCATATAAGGAACTTTTTGCAGTTCGGCTTCGCGTATTTTTTTCCCAATCTTCTCATGGCTGATATCTAAGGCGGTGCGAATTTCGGCATTCGTCAGATTTTGACAAATTTTTTCTGCAAAATCATTATATTTATCACTGATTGACAATACTTTTGCCTGAACAGGTGCGAGCCACAGCGGAAAGTCACCTGCCGTATGTTCGATCAACAAGCCGACAAAACGCTCCATGCTTCCAAAGGGTGCACGGTGTATCATTACCGGCCTGTGTTTTTGATTATCATCACCGACATAACTCAGGTCGAAACGCTCAGGAAGATTGTAATCTACCTGTACGGTGCCTAACTGCCATTGACGGCCCAGTGCATCTTTGACCATGAAATCGAGCTTAGGCCCATAAAATGCAGCTTCTCCTATGGCTTTTACGGCTTTCAGATTTTTTTCCTCTACTGCTTCAATAATAGCTTTTTCTGCTTTCTCCCATGCTTCATCAGAGCCTATGTATTTTTCTTTGTTATTCGGATCGCGCAACGAAATCTGTGCAGTGTATTCGCTGAATTCCAGCTTCTTAAGCAATAATTCGATAATATCAACCACATCCAGAAATTCTGCTTTCAACTGTTCCGGTGTGCAGAAAATATGGGCATCATCCTGAGTAAATCCCCTGACTCTTACCATGCCGTTTAATTCACCGCTTTGCTCATACCGGTAAACATTTCCGAACTCAGCAATTTTTACAGGAAGGTCTTTGTAACTGTAAAAGCCGTTTTTATAAATTTCACAATGATGCGGGCAATTCATGGGTTTGAGCATGTATTCCTCACCTTCATTGGGGGTTTTTATCGGTTGAAACGAATCGGCTCCATATTTGGCATAATGCCCTGAAGTAATATAAAGCTCTTTTCTGCCTATCACCGGACAAATCACCTGCACATAACCCCTGCGTTTTTGCTCCTTTTTTAGGAATTCGATGAGTTTTTCACGAATGATAACTCCGTTGGGGAGCCAGATGGGTAAACCAGAGCCTACTTTTTCACTGATCATGAATATGCCGAGTTCCCTCCCCAGCTTACGGTGGTCTCTCTTTTTAGCTTCTTCAAGCATAAAAAGGTACTCATCCAGCAGTTTTTGTTTCGGAAAAGAAATACCGTAAATTCTGGTCAGTTGTTTCCGCTTTTCGTCACCACGCCAGTAGGCACCGGCTATACTGAGAAGTTTTACGGCTTTTATATAGGAAGTATCGGGAAGATGAGGCCCGCGGCAGAGGTCAGTGAAATTTCCATGTTTATACAGGGTGATTTCGCCATCATTCAGCTCGCTGATCAGCTCAAGCTTGTATTCATCATTTTTTTGGTTAAAATAGGAGAGTGCTTCTTCTTTACTTATTTCTTCACGTTTGTATTCTGATTTTCTCGAAATAAGCTCTCTCATTTTATTTTCAAGGGCATCCAGGTCGGCCTGTGTAAGTTGTCTGTCGCCCAAATCAATGTCGTAGTAAAATCCGTTTTCGATGGGTGGGCCGATTCCGAATTTTGTTCCGGGAAAAACACTTTCAATGGCTTCGGCCATCAGGTGTGCAGATGAATGCCAGAAAACCATTTTTCCTTCGGGGTCATTCCATGTCAGTATTCTGACTTCAGCATCATGTGTAATCGGGCGGGTCAAGTCGTAAACCTGTCCGTTTACAAGTACTCCTAATGCTTCGCGTGCGAGACCTTCGCTGATGGAGCGGGCGATTTCGATACCAGTAGTTCCTTCAGAAAACTGCTTGACTGTGCCGTCAGGAAATGTTAATTTCATAAAATACTTGTAAAAAATGATGAAGTTTTAGGGGTGCAAAAATAATACTATTAATTAATTTTCAATAATTCTTTGCGTGCTAAATCCGGCAGTTCACCAGCGGGACTGTGGTCAATGATGTGGATGAGATCTTGTCGGGCGAGTGCTTTATTTCCTAAGGCTGCATAACTAAGTCCTCTTCCCAGATAAGCTTCGTAATAGTCGGGTTTCAACCTGATGGCTTTTGTAAAAAACCTGACTGATAAATCGTATTTTTCAAGAAGGTAATAAATATATCCAAGGTTATAGCAGGCACTTTTATGATTGGAATCAATGCTCAGAATGGCTTCATAATCAGCGATGGCAAGTGAAAAACTGTCGATGTCCTGAAAATATTTTCCCCTGTTGTATAAAGCTCTGACGTCATCCGGCCTGATACGTATGGCGTTGTTCAGGTAAAAAATCAGGTTTTTGTCTTTTTTATTTGCAAGCAGGTAGGATAAGTCCAGATAGGCGTCAAAAAAGTCGGGATTGACCTTTACTGCAGTCTTAAGACTCTCAATGGCTCTTGCGGTGTCTTTCATTTCAAGGAAATATAATGACATGGTGGAGTAGATTTCAGGGTTAAAGCGGTTGGCTTCCACGGCACGGTTTAAATAAGCCAGTGAAAGCTTGTATTCCTGACGCAACAAATATATTTTTCCAAGTCTCAGATAGGGATATTCGCTGTTTGGATTCAGCTGGGCACTTTTCTCATACGTATTAATGGCCTGATCTATCTGATTTGCTTCATAGTATAAATCAGCGAGATAGGTAACATATTCCACGATACCTGGTTGCAGTGCGGTGGCTTTTTCCATATCATTGATTGCCAGCAGTATTCTTCCTTTCTTTTGAAAAAGTTTTGCTCTTTGGAAGTAGAGTTCATCTTTATCAGGATGCCTGACTATTTTTTTTGTCAGCTTGTTGAGCGCACTGTCGAGTGCATTGGCCGGCTTTTCTATGATAAGCTCTTTATTATTCTTCTTTTCATTGTCGCGGCAGGAAACAATCATAAAGGTTGTCAAAATCAGGAAAATAGAGATATAGGAACTGATTTTCATTTATTCATTAATTATTTTTTCTGCAAAGGTAGGTCAAGCCCTCTGTAAATGTATCTTTGCCGCACATTAAAAGCTGTAAATTTGTCAAATTACTTTCAGAATTTTAGTATTCGTGCTGCCTGGTCGGATCTCAGAGCCATGCGTTTCGATGAAAAAAGAAAAGTCTATTACGATGTCGGATTGTTTTTTATCGTCATCATCGGATTTCATGTTATCTGGAGAATCTGGCAATATGGCTTTGATTTTAATTTTTTCGGTATCGATTTTATGACCCCTGCTATCCATTTCATGCTTAAAATTGTCAGATCGCAAAGCGCCTGGATTCTGACAAATATATTTGGTTATGAGACCATTATACGGGGAGAGCTGATTGTCCATGATGAATACTACCGGATGGGAATTACCTTCGGCTGTTCAGGACTCAAACAATTTTATCAGATGACAGGTATCATCGTTTTCTTTTATGGCAGCTGGAAAAGAAAAATCTGGTTTTGGGGACTTAGCATGTTCATCATGCACCTCGTCAATCTGATCAGAATCGTCAGCCTTTTTTTAATTTCCATTTACAGATTGAATTGGTTTGATCCTATACACGACTGGGTCTTCAGGCCTTTGTTTTATGTGGTGATGTTTTTATTATGGGTTTGGTGGATTGAGAAACTGGCAAAGCCAAAGGCCGGCAAAGCCTGAAACCGGGCTATTTAACCTTTCTGCCTTTCCAGATGAATGACTTTCTGTAAGATAAAAAAGGTAATATACTAATATAGAAAATGTAAAGAAATCCTGTAACCGGAAGCAAGAGGATGAATCTCAGCTTGCCGTAAAACTTCAGAACAGGGAACAAAAAGACAGCCTCAGCAAGTATTTTGCTGATAATCAGTATAAAAAAGAATTTCAGGTAGGATATGTCAAAAACAGACATTACAAGAAAACTAAGGGAAGTCAGGTGAAAAAGCCAGACAAAAAACGGCAATGCCAGTCCTTTTATGCCGGTATGGAATGTTTTACCCGTCCACCTGATCCGCTGATGATAAAAATCTTTAAAGTTGGTGGTAGGTTTTGTCGTTACCATGGCTTCTTCATTTTTAAGAAATGAAATTTGTCCGGGGAAATTTCGGGCTATTTTTTGTGTCAGAAAAACATCGTCACCACTTGTTTTGGACTCACTGCCGGAATAACCGCCAACCTGATCAAATGCCGACTTTCTGAAAATCAGATTGGCTCCGTTGGTTAAATAGGGAAACCCCAGCCGGGTCATTGATGCTCCGATACCATTTAATGCACTGAACTCAAGGGATTGTAGTTTTTGAAATAAAGAATTCTCATCTGAATAGCTGACAGGTCCCGAAATCATCACAAGCTTTTGATTATCAGTAATGTATGTTGCAATGGTACTTAACCAGCCGGCAAGCATACTGCAATCAGCATCTGTCGTTACTATCCATTCGTTTTCAGCAGATTCAATGGCTTTTGTCAATGCATTCTTTTTTCCTGTCAGTGCCGTGTCTTTAAGCGATAAGACTTTAAAACGGATTGCATCAGACCCTTTTATTTTGTTTATCAGATAATTATGTCCGTCATCTTCAGAAGAATCATCAATAAAAATAACCTCAAAATGTTCTTTGGGATAATTTTGCTGCATCAGACTTTCAAAAATAACAGGAAGATTTGCTATTTCATTTCTGAAAGGGACGATAACAGAAAAATCAGGAAAAAGTCCGGCAACTTTTTTATCTGCCTTTTTGACTGACAGCCATCCGTAAAAAAGCAGCAATACCAATGAAATATAACTCAGGCAAAACAGGTATGAAATGATGTCTAACGAATTCATTTCGCTTGTTTTTTGATGCCAAACATAAAAACAGCTCCGGCAAGGCTTGGCAAAAGAATGTTAATGCTGAAAAGCGCATAGGCAGCGGCCAGCAGGCTGACTACATTCACCTGATATGCCTGAAAAACAAATAAAATGACGGCTCCCCGTGTACCTATTTCGGTAATGGTGATGGCAGGCAGAAAAGTTTGAATCAGAAAAATAGCCGCCACCGATGAAATAACCTGCAAAAAGGGTAATTCAATTCCAAAAGCCATCAGGCAAAAATAATACTGAATCAGGTAAACAAAATACCGCAGAGATGAGATGGTGAGAATGAGAATCAGTTTGTTGTAGTTTAACTGATTAAAAACCTGCGTATAGTTTGAAAGAAAGCCAATCTTCCCGGACAGCTTATGCAAAAGCTGAATCTTAAAATAGAAGAAAAACAGCAGTAAAACAATAAAAATCAGGCATATCCAATATATCGGTTTTAACTGATGGGCAAACACCACAGCGCCAAACAAAATGCCCCAAAAGACAGTTGCCAGAAATTGGGCAAAACCCCCGGCCAGGGTACATGAAACCGATTTTCCCATATTTTCCTTTTTCAGGAAAAGCATCCTTCCGAGAAATTCGGCCATACGGTTAGGCACCCAGTTATTGATGGTCAGGCCTGCCCACACCGCTTTGAGCGAATATAATAAGCTGATTTTCTGAATGCTTTCGAGTAGTTTTTTCCACTTAAATGCTTCAAATAACCAGTTTACAGGCATTAATATAAAAGCTAATAACAAGTAGAAAGGAAAAAAACGAAAGGAGCGGGCTGACTTTAATGTCTCCTGAAATTCCTGATTATCAAAGGTTTTTAGCCAGATGTAATAAACGGCTCCTGCAAATACCATTATCCGTAGCATCCATAAAACCAGCTGATAAAGTGTTTTATTTTTCATCCGGATAAATGATTCAGAAGAGGGCTACATTATTAATTAATGTGCAAAAGTATTGAAAGAAAGGAAAAGAGAGTGGATATTCTATTCTGCCCAATAGTAAATCCAGTTTGAAATACCATCTTTCTGCAATTCATATTGAGCTTTAATAGCTTGATTATAAGAGCGGTAAACACCGGCACAGATGTAGTACCATTTGCGGTGCTTGTTGTAAAATAAAAATACCTTATAACCTTTGTTATGCCAGGCAATCTGGGCATTTTTAGCGTTTTTGCGACTCCTGAACGACTCTATGATGATATAATATTCCTTAACCAGCAGTTCTTTGCTGTCCTGTATTTTTTTTATCGTTTCAATTTTTTCAGCCAGCAACTTTTCTTTTCTTTCCTGACTTTCAGCCGTTTTTTTCGAATCATCCCCTGCTTTCTGAAGCTCAAGCTCTATCTCCCTCAGTTCGACCTGAATTTTATCAAGATACTGGCTGGGCTCCGATTGTTTTTTCAAATCCTTTGTCAATGAGTCAATTACATTTCCTTCAATGTCGTAAGCTATGATCTTTTGCTTTGCTTTGACTTTTCTCAGGCTTTGAGATTGAGCAGTTGTCAGTAACAATAAATTACCGGCTGCAAAAAGCAAAATGATGATAAACAGTTTTCTCATTTCGTTAATTTAAACAGCAATTATACAATTCTTCTGTTTTTCCTGTAAATTAAGTTATGAACAGTGATTTTATACCGATTAGAGAGATAATGTTGTACAGGCATATTATACCAAATGGATTTATAAAATAGTCCAAAAGTATTCTGGTATAATGCCGAACGGATAGCTGTTATGCCGATGATATCGGCATTACAGATATCACATCGGTATTAAAAGGAAAAAATGAAAGTTTCTGACACGAAGATTCACGAAGATAAAGAAGATTCACGAAGTTTATAGCAAATGGATTAATAGATTATACCCAATGGATTTATATTTTAGTCCAATATTAATCAGGTATAAAAAGTCATTTTAGAGAGATATGAGAAGTCAGGGGGTGAGTAAAATCTTTTCCACCCATACACCTTTTTCATCCACCACTTTTACAATATAAACACCTCTGCTAAACTGACTGATATCCATTTCATTATCAACACCAAGTATATGTTGACGATACATCATTTGCCCTTGCAGGTTCAATATATAAATTTTACCCGAACAAGGAATTTCACCTTCACACCTGAGGTTTAGCAAACCCGTTGTTGGATTGGGATAGCAGGAATACTTGTTTTTTGTTAAATCTGGCTTTTCGGGTATGTCGGTTAATATGTCTTTAAATGCAAAGGAACCTTTAAATAAGCGGGTTACACCACCTCCGGGAAAACTTAGAAACAGGTAAATAGAATCTTTGTCAAAGCAACTTGAAATTGCTCTTAAATTATTTGTTGGAAATTCTTCGCCCAAAAACGCCCATGTATTTCCTCCGTCTTTAGTAAAGAATAGTCGATTAGGTTGTTCAGATATAGCAAAACCAACATTATTATTATAAAATTCAATATCAGAAAGATAATTTGATTGTATTTTCAGGGTATCCCATGATAATCCCCCATTAGTGGATTTCAGAATGATATTAGAGCTTTTCAGCAAAGCATAAGCAGTATCCTGAGAGGTAAACTGAAAAGCACCCCATGGCCAATTGCTGGTTAATGATTTTACCAGGTTCCAGCTTTGCCCTCCGTTGATGGTTTTGTAAATGCCAAAATTCTTCTGATCTAATCCATATCCAATGCTGTCGTTAATGAAATGGATGAAATTTAATGTTTTATCAGCTACTTTCATAATTTTTTCACCCGAATTTTTTACCATCAAAGTAATGTCATATACATTTTTGTCAAATGTTATAAATACATTTCCTTTGTGTACCTTATGTTCATGTACATAAGCTGTATCAGGGAATCTTTCAAATGAATCGGGCCATGAATTTGCATAATTGCTCGTTCTTGCCAGCTTTAAAATATTCTTTTTTGTGGGACTTTTTTTAAAGAAAGCATCATGAAAACCACTGCTGTCATTATAAAAGACAGGAAGGCCAACATATTTTAACTCAGCCCAACTAAAACCCCCATTATTACTGTAATATAAAGTCCCTTTTCCTAATTGCAAATTATATGCAGAGTAGTAATAATTAGTTTTTGAAGTAACAACAAGGAAACCTCCTGAACCTGCACTTGAAGGTGCAAAATTTATCCATTGCGAAAATGTAACGAATGGATACAGAAATATAATTAAAACTAACTTTTTCATAACCAATTCTTTAAATGTTTATTTAGTATGATCGTGATAAAAATTGCCCTGAATCTGATTTTTGCACCCATCAAAAAAGGTATTGTTGTAGGTGCAATTGTTCCCATTGACAAATGGTAGATATCTGCTGTCCCATAATGCTCTGCAGCATGCTCCGTTCAATACTTGCCAAGCAGGTGGCAATGATGGAGGCTGATTTGACCAGAAAATATCAGGATATGGTGATAAATCAATAATGTGACATCTTATTAAAGGATCGGCATTATAAGGAAAATTGCATGCTGTAGATGGTCCGGCAAAAGTGTCATAAAAATTATTCACCTCCTCAATCACCGGATCAACAAAATCGGAACATACATAGCTGCCTTTTAATGGGCCAAAATAATTGGATACTATTTCGTGATGAAAGGCTTGACCTGATGAAGTGCTGCACGCACAAATCATATTAAAAGCCCATTCCTGTATCATGATGTCCACATAGTTGTTTTCAAAATGGTTGTGGTGGGCATGCACTATGCCTCCTCCGTAAAAGACATCACGGCCGCTTCGGTCGCGTTTGCCTGCATAAATGGCTATGTTGGCTCCGGTAATGGTAGAATTGGTAATTTTCAGGTATCCCTGTGAATAGGTGGTGTCATCTGAACAACCATCAATATTGCCCTGCACTTCTATTCCTTCCCAATCGCAACTGCCTATGCAACTGCTGTCAATAATCAGCTTGGCTCCTCGCTCTACTATAATCTTTGAACAGTTTCGCATGATAAAGTCCACATTTTCAAGGTGAAGGGTAAAGCCCTGAGAGATGATGAGGTCGGCATCAACTATTTTAGTAATATCACTTAGTTTCTTGTAACTGCCCGACCAGTTGGGTAAAGGGAATCTTTTTGCAGAAGTCCAATCAGCAGGGATACTATCATCGCAGAAGTCTGTCATATAAACATCAATACCAACTGAATCCATGCATCCACCCAAACAATTGAAAACTTTTAACCAGTAGGTTCCACTTTGAGTTACTACAATTGAATCAGTTGTTTCGTTTGTTGACCATTCGTAATGAAAACAACCGGTATCAGAAACATGGGCATAAAGAATAGTGCCAGGTAAATGGCAAATAAAATCAAGAGTATCAATCCATGCATAAAAACTGTCTATAACCAAAATTTTCATTTCTGCTGTATCTGTACACCCCCACTGATTTGTTACCCAATACCTGCAAATATGTTCACCAGTACCTTCATTAGCCGGATTGAATACAGATGAAGAACTTACACCATCTATAGAATAATCACCACCAGTTTCACCACCAAAAGGCATTTCAAACTCAGGAGCAGTAATACATACAATCATTGATGTATCGCCATAAACTTCAGGATTGGGATGAATAGTAACATTTACATTGGCACTTGTATAACACTCTGGATTTTGGTCATTGTATTTATAGGTATATATAATATAATGGGTTCCCTCCCTGAATAATGCAGGATTGAAAATATCGAAAGTATCAAGTAAGGGATGATAATAATCACCAGGTTCAGGGTTGCATCCGCTAATAGTTAATGGTGGATCATTTTTACAAAGATGGAAATCCGGACAATCAATAGGCGGAGCACTAAGAATAGTTACGTTCACTTCAGCAGTATCAACACAATTTGAATCAATTGTGTATCCCAACAAACGATATGTTCTGCTCTCATTTACATAAATGCAAGGTGTTGTATCTCCATTTTCAGTATCCCATCTGTATTTAATCAAACTTTTGTTATACAGTACAATATTTGAATCGCAAATGGTGTCGGAGCCGCCTTCACAAAATACCCTGTCGTTACCAATGAAAAGAAATGGAGGCCCTAATGTGTCAACATGAATCCATGCTGAATCAAAACACATAGAGTCCCATACCAGGACCCAATAATCGCCAGCTCCATAAACATCGGTTTGTAAATTTGTTGAATGATCAAACCATCTTAATGAGTCATATTGTTTTGGATATATTTTAAGCGTTATTGGAAAAGAGTATTTACATACAACAGTATCTTCAGGAAAAACTTTAAATTCTGGACGTGCTGTAATATTTATGGTATCATATCCGGTACATCCATTGCTGTCTTTTACAATTACCGAATATGTTCCTCCACTTGAAACATTGATGGAAGAACTTGTTTGACTAGTACTCCATAAATAACTGTAATCAGGATTATTGCTTGCTATTAAGGTTTTAGAAAATGAACCACAAATAATAGTATCGTTACCAAGATTAACCAATGGCTTTGAAGTGTCAGTTACCGTAACTAAAACAGTATCAAAAGCAAGACAACTATCCATTTCTACTTTTAAAACATACTGAGTTGTTGTTGTCGGACAAACCAAAGTTGTAGCATTGGTATCAAAAGGAGTTGAATTTCCTGCTATATACCATTTGAATTTAATATCCGCTTGCAAGGGTGGAGGATTACAGTTTGTCCCAATCCAAACACATGGACTATCACAAGTTATGAATTTATCAGGGCCGGCATCAGCATCAACTTCAAAAATCTCAACATCATCAATTCGTACCCAAAAATCTGAATTATAACTGTAGCTTGGAATCTGGTATTCTAATGTAAAGAAAAGAAAATCAGTACTTTTATTTGCTGTAAAACAAAATTGGTAATGTTGCCAGCTGCTTCCGGGCTGAGTATAATAAATCTTTGTTGCTCCTGAGATTGCTAAATTTTTCACATAAGCACTCCAGTCAGGATCAATAGTATTATAAGAATTGGAGTAATCTCGTAAGTAAATTTCAATATTTCCATTTATTCCTGAATCAGTATTAAAATCCCTGATTCCCATAAATGATATCAGGTAGGTTTTTCCACTATCAATATTTATATATTGCCCAAATGCTTCATGTCCAATTCCAGATCCGTATTGATTAATAAAATACCATTGTCCAACTCTTCCTGCTGTTGGAGATGATACTGGAAAAGATACAATATCTGAAGTCCCTAACACATTCTGCCAACATGGTACTTTCCCATGCTTAAACTCATTTTTTGGTGTACCAGATGATGGAAATTCTTCAGTTCCTGTTAGCACTGGGTTGCAAACCAATGTATTACATTGCGCCTGCACATGAGCAGGATAAAAATACCAGAGTAGAAAAAGTATAAAATTGGCAGGCATAAATAAAGTAAGTTTTTTCGCTAATCCATATTGTTTTTGATTAACAACGCAAGTGAGACATTTTATCGGATACCAAATAAAATGATATAAGGAACTCACTCGGGGGGGGGGGGGGGGG
>JAAYUY010000084.1 GCA_012517435.1 Sphingobacteriales bacterium
GAAGTGCGAAGTGCGAAGTGCGGAGTGCGAAGTGTGAATTTCGGATTGCGGATTTGTCTGCCATGTGGCATGATTGTGAAATAATATTGTTTGCTGTTTTTTCCATTTCAGAACTCCACTTTTTCCATTTTTCTGATAACGACAAATGTGTCTCTGTTTACACCAACCGGCCCCCAGTAGTTGAAATGATAGGTAAACTGGCCGTATCCTCCCATAAGCAGATTGGGTTTCAGGTGTACCCTGGTCAGGCTGTTGTGTCCGCCTGAGCGTCTTTTATTTCTGACCTCCGATTTGGGAACGGTATAAGTTCTTTCGGGGCTATGATAGACAAAACATAAGCCTCGTGGTATTCTTGTGGTTACACAGGCTCTGGCACTATACACCCCATTATCATTGTAGATTTCCACCCAGTCGTTGTCATGAATGCCCAGCTCTGCAGCATCTTCTTCGTTAATCCATACGGGAACCATTCCCCTGCCCAATGTCAGCATGAGGTGATTGTCCCCATAAGTACTGTGAATGTGCCACTTTCCGTGTGGTGTCAGGTAATTCAGCACCTTGACATTACCCTCAATAATGGTTTTCCTTAATTCCCCATAAACCTCCGGTGTGGGTTGTGGCTTGTAGGTGGGCAGATGTTCTCCGAACAACAGATAACCTTCATGGTCGAGGTAAAAATGCTGTCTCCCGGTAAGGGTTCTCCATGGGACCAGCTTTTCAACATTGTAGGTATATGCTGCATAAGCCCTACCATTATTCATCAATCCAGACCAAAGTGGTGAGGCATTGTATCTTCTGGGTTGCGACTGCAGGTCTTTATAGCTGATTTTAACATTTTTACTTCCTTCTGCAATGTCTGCCAACTGCAGCCCTGTCTTTTTCTCTGCATTTTTATAAGCCCTGTAACTGAGTTCCCCGTTGGTGAGTGTGGATAAATGAAGGATAGCCTCGATTACTTCCTCATCTTCGAGAATGGAGGGATAAACTTTGTCATTAATAATCTGTAAATGATCCTTGTTTTCAAGAAGTTTGGTATAAAAATCATCGGCCATATAAGCGTTTCCATGAGCGCCCAGCGGATTTTTCAGTATATTCGGACCAAGACTGATAAATTTATGATAGATTTGGGTATAATCTCTCTCCACAACCACCAGGTTATGCATGGTTTTACCCGGAATAGCCTCACATTCTCCCTTGCTCCAGTCTTTAATGTTTTTCTGAGCAATCTCGGCATTGCTGTCGTGGGCAAGAGGAGTAGCCACAATGTCTTTAACGGGTTGTGGCAGATGAGTTTCTGCAATTTTACTGGTAATTTTTGCTATCTCTCTGAAAATTGCCCAGTCTGATTTGGATTCCCAGGCAGGCGGAACTGCTTTCGACAAGGGATGTATAAAGGAGTGCATATCTGTACTGTTCAGGTCGGCTTTTTCATACCAGGAGGCGGAGGGTAACACAATATCAGAATACAACGCACTGGTATCCATTCTGAAATTCAGGTCAATTATCAGATCCATTTTTCCCTGCGGAGCATTTTCCAGCCAGTTCACATCCAGAACCTGATCTTTTGCCACTTCTTCTGCTATTGAATTGTGGTGGGTGCCCAGATAATGTTTCAGAAAATATTCATGTCCCTTGGCACTCGACATGATGGCATTTCCACGCCAGATATACCATATTCTCGGGAAATTTGCCTTATTGTCAACATCTTCTACTGAATATTTTAATTCTTTGTTTTTCAGTTTGTTAAGCACATAGTTTTTTATTGCTTCATCATTATCTGCCCCGTTTTGAATGGCTTCATTGCATAATTCAAGATTGTTTTTTTCAAACTGAGGATAAAAAGGCATCCATCCGTTTTTTACCGATTTTACAATCATATCGGCTGTATGCATTCCGGTAAATTCATTTTCCGGACAGGTATGGTAATCTTTCTGATTGGGGTCGTATCTCCACTGGTCGGAATTCATGTAATGCCATATCGGGGTTTGCTGGAGTCTGGCAACCGGCTGCCAGTCCCTGCCCGACATGATGGTACTCCATGAGTCCATAGGTGCCAGCTTTTCCTGTCCGACATAATGATTGAGTCCGCCACCATTTTTCCCGACACAGCCTGTCAGCATCAGCGCCATTGCTCCTGCCCTGTAAATCAAATTATTATGATACCAATGGTTGATTCCGGCACCAATAATAATCATACATTTTCCCTTGGTTGCTTCTGCTGTCCTGGCCCATTCATGCGTAAAATTCAGAACAGTTTCTGCACTGATGCCAGTGAATATTTCCTGCCATGCAGGCGTATAGGCCGCTTTTTCATCACCATAACCGGACGGATATTCACCTCCCAGTCCACGGTCAACTCCATATTGTGCCATTATCAGGTCGTAAACCGTTGTAACATAGAGTTCTCCTTCGGCCGTCCTGACTTTTTTTACAGGAACTCCTCTGTAAGATTTTTTGTTGTATGCAAAATCAGTAAATCCAAGCTGCAATATCTCATCATGCTGTTCGATCAGACTGAGTAAGGGCTGATAAGACTGTCCTGTTTCAGCATCTTCAAATTTCAGGTTCCATTTTCCATCAGCACTCCCCCAGCGATGGCCTGAACTTCCACCAGGGCAAACAAAATCTCCTGTTTTTTCATCAATATTGAGGAATTTCCAGTCCCCATTTTCGATGTTTTTATATTTATCTGTCTGATTGGCTCTCAACAATCTCCCTGCTTCAAAACCTGCTTCTGTTCTGTTAATTACTACCAGATAGGGGCTATCGGTATATTTTTTAACATAATCAATGAAATATGGGATTTTTTTCTCATGATGATATTCCTTCAGTATGACGTGGGTAACAGCCATCCAGAAGGCACCATCCTGACCGGCATGTACGGGGACCCATTGGTCGGCATACTTGGCCACCATATTAAAATCGGGAGAGAAAACCACTGTTTTAGTTCCGTTATGTCTTGATTCTGAAAAGAAGTGCACATCAGGGGTACGTGTCATGCCAAGATTGGCTCCCATGACGGCTATAAACTTGGCATTATACCAGTCGGCACTTTCGGCAACATCGGTCTGTTCCCCCCAGATTTCAGGAAAAGCATTGGGCAAGTCGCAGTACCAGTCGTAAAAACTCAGATTTAAGCCCCCCATCAGTTGAAGAAAACGACTCCCCCCTGCATAGCTGATCATCGACATGGCCGGAATTGGGGAGAAGCCGGCTATCCGGTCGGGACCATATTTTTTAACCGTGGAAATATTGGCCGCACCTATTAATTCTAATATTTCCTCCCAAGAAATACGCCTGAATCCTCCTTTTCCTCTTGCCTGCTGATATTTTTTCCTCTTTTCGGGATCATCCTGTATGTTTTCCCATGCCTTCAGGGCATCTCCCGTTTTTTGCCTTTCTACTCTGAATAAATCTATCAATGCTCCCCTCACCAAAGGGTATTTAACCCTCAGCGGACTGTATAAATACCATGAAAATGAAATTCCACGCTGGCATCCTCTGGGTTCATAGGGTGGCAGGCTGTCTTCGAGCAATGGATAATCCAATGCCTGTGTTTCCCAAACCACAATACCATCCCTGACATGCACATTCCAGCTGCAACCTCCCGTACAATTGACGCCATGCGTACTTCTTACCACTTTATCATGTTGGTGGCGGTTGCGGTAAAACTCTTCCCACTGACGGGTTTTGGGCGAAATGATATCTTTTATCCAATTCATTTTGAGATCTTTATGATTAATGAGTTTTTAACTGTCTTTTAAAAATTTCTTTGTTCACCGAATCTTTCTTCCCTTTCGATAAATAAAACACAATCAGAAGGTTCAATAACACAAACAGGAGAAGTCCATACATCCCGAACTGTGGCCCGAAAAATCCGTAAACAGGAGCTGAAGGACTTTTGCCTGCATGAACTATAAAAGCTGTCAGCGAATTGACTTCATCATCTGTCAGGGAATGATTTTTATAGGTTTCTGCCATGGCTGGAAAGGGTGGTGATTTTAAAATGGCTTTAATACCAGCAGAGCCCATGTTTTTATAGGTGAGGTTCAGGTCTTTTGCCAGATTGCCGCCTACATAAACACGCTTATCAGAAATGCTGTGGCAGCTGTTGCAGGCTGGTCCTTTTGATGTAAATGTTTTTTCACCATTAAAATATTTAACCCCGGCTTCAACCTGCTCTAAGGTGAATTTTTCTTCTGCCTGTGCAACGGGCGCTGCTGCAGCAGAACCCGATTCGGATTTGATATAGTTAATTACTTCAACAATTTGTGCTTCCGTCAGGTTCTGATCGGGCATGGGCAGTTTTGCAAATTCATTGAAAATCCTCACTGCTTTTTCATCTCCGCTGTTAATAACTGTCATGGATGATTTAATGAATCTGACCAGCCAGTCTTGTTGCCTTAATTCTGTAATACCTTTTAAATCAGGGCCTACCAGCTTACCACCCCCAATAGTATGACAGGCTGAACAATTGGCTTTAAAAATTTCCTGACCGGTCTGAGCATTGGCAGATAAAATAATCAGGAATGAAATCAGTAATCCTGAAAAAACCTTTTTATTCATCGTTTTTGGACGTTTTATTTTCAAAAACAAATATAAGGGTATTTTGGTAAATAAATACCAAATAAATTAAATAATTTTTTCTTGCCTGAAAAATAATTAGTACAACTAACTATTTTCCCTACTTACTCATATCTTAAAGCCTCAATCGGGTTGAGGCGGGCAGCCCTTACTGCAGGATAATAACCGGCCCCAATACCCACTCCGATACTGGTCAGAACGGCTACTATCAACCAAAACCATGGAATGGTAAAAGGACTTCCCATCATGCCGGCAAACAAATTTCCTATCAATATTCCGGCTATTATCCCGATCAGACAACCAATCTGGCTGATTAATAATGATTCGGCCAGAAACTGAATCTTGACATTCGCAATGGTAGCTCCAATAGCTTTTATAGTGCCAATTTCCCTGATTCTTTCTTTTACAGAAACCAGCATGATATTCATCAGGGCAACGGCTGATGACAGCAGGGTTATGAAGCTGATAACGAGTGTAAATACTGTAATAGCTCTGAACTGTTTGGCAATAATATTCACCAGACTATCGCTTTTCTGGATGTCAAAATTATTTTCATCCGAGGGTTTCAGCCTTCTGACCATCCGCATGATGGCAATGGCATCTTCGATGGCAGGGTCAACTTTTTCGAAACTGCTGACTTTAATGGAAATGGTATATCCCCTTTCAGTATTTGGATAGGCAATACGAGCAGCCTGTAAGGGGATCAACACTACTTCATCATAAGAAAATCCAAAGGAAGAGCCTCTTTTCTTTAAGACTCCGATTACTTTGTATTTGCTTGAACCTGAAGTTATTGTTTTGCCAAGTGCATTTTCGCTGCCGAATAAATCTTCTTTAAGTTTACCTCCAATAACAGCCACATTGGCTCCGTATTGAATTTCAACATTGTTAAAGCCCCTACCTTCCGCTATTTCGAGACCGGAAATGGTAAAATAATTATCATCCGTGCCAATTACCCTGATTTTGGGGTTAGTTTTGGCCGAAGCATATCTGATTACAGCTCTGTCGGTGCCGGTCAGGTTTACCGATAAAAGCGCAGGATAGTTGTATTTTTCAGTAAAAAGTCTGACTTCTCTGAAATCTATTTTTCTGTAATAGCGTGGCATTCCGTTTTGCCGGCTCATGTAATTGATGTCACTGATGGAAAAGCTGTTTGAACCGAGGAGACTGAAATTTTTGACCAGTGAGTTTTTTAATCCGTTTATGGCTGTCAGCATTCCGACAAGCGACATGATGCCGAAAACGATAACCAAAACGGTAAGGAGCGTACGCAAAACATTTCCCTGAATATACCTGAGAGCCATCAGAAAATTTTCTGCATGAAAAAATCGCCTGACAATGGGTGGAATGAGTAACATGCTGTTTTTGATTAAAATAAATTATCAAGAAGTCTGTCATCCACCAGATTGGGGAGAGTAACTTTCAGTCTGTTTTCGTATTGCATGGCACGCTGAATACTTGCCATGGCACCCGAATTTCTGGCCCAGCTTCTACGGGCAATACCATTGTTGACATCCCAGAAAAGCATGGATTTCAGGCGTCTGTCGGCATCTTCGCTTCCATCGAGCACCATCCCGAAACCTCCGTTGATAACTTCTCCCCAACCAACACCGCCTCCATTGTGAAGCGACACCCAGGTAGCTCCCCTGAAACTGTCACCTATCACATTGTGAACCGACATATCAGCTGTAAAACCTGAACCGTCATAGATATTTGACGTTTCCCTGTAAGGAGAATCCGTACCCGACACATCATGATGGTCGCGTCCGAGAACTACCGGAGCAGAAATTTTTCCTGCCTTTATCGCTTTGTTAAAGGCTTCTGCTATTCTCATTCTGCCTTCGGCATCGGCATAAAGAATACGTGCCTGTGAGCCAACTACCAGACGGTTGTTTTCTGCTTCTTTGATCCATAATAAATTATCATTAATCTGATGACTGATGTCGTCAGGGCAGTTATTGCTCATTTCCTCAAGCACTTCAGCTGCAATTTGATCAGTAACTCTTAAGTCGTCAGGACTGCCTGAGGTACAAACCCACCTGAACGGACCGAAACCATAATCAAAAAACAAAGGTCCCATGATGTCCTGAACATAAGAAGGATAACGGTATTTACCGTTTTCGCTGAAAACATCGGCTCCTGCCCTTCCGGCCTCAAGCAGAAAAGCATTTCCATAATCAAAAAAGTACATGCCCCTTTCAGCATGTCTGTTGATGGCATTTACCTGACGTCTCAGGGATTCATAAACTTTTTCCCTGAAAAGCTCAGGATCTGCGGCCATCATCCGGTTTGCCTCCTCAAAAGAAAGGCCTTGCGGATAATATCCCCCTGAAAAAGGATTGTGAAGGGAAGTCTGGTCGCTGCCTAAATCCACATGAATGTTTTCCTCCAACAGTTTTTCCCATAAATCAACCACATTGCCCTGATAGGCAAGCGAAACGGCTTCTTTCTTTTCCTTTGCCGATTGAATACGTTTTATTAGTGCGTTAATATCGGTGTAAAGTTCATTTACCCAGCCCTGTTCGAATCTTTTCATTGCTGCAGAAGGATTTATTTCAGCGACAACCCCGACAGCTCCGGCAATGACCGCTGCTTTTGCCTGAGCCCCCGACATGCCACCAAGACCCGAGCTGACGAATAACCTGCCGCTCAGGTCTTTAGAACCCTTTATCTTCATCCGGCCTGCATTTAAAATTGTAATGGTTGTTCCATGAACAATACCCTGCGGGCCAATATACATATATGATCCGGCAGTCATCTGCCCATACTGGCTAACCCCGAGTGCATTGAATTTATGCCAATGTTCAGGTTTGGAATAATTTGGAATGACCATTCCATTGGTTACCACCACTCTTGGCGCATCTTTATGAGAAGGAAAAAGTCCGAGCGGATGCCCTGAATACATGACAAGTGTTTGTTCTTCAGTCATTTCAGACAAATACTTCATGGTCAGCAGGTACTGAGCCCAGTTTTGAAATACTGCACCATTTCCTCCGTATGTAATGAGTTCATGGGGGTGTTGAGCAACGGCAGGATCCAGATTGTTCTGAATCATGAGCATAATGGCGGCCGCCTGTTTTGTTTTGCAGGGATATTGCTCTATCGGACGTGCATACATCTGATAAGCCGGACGAAAACGATACATGTAAATTCGGCCATATCGCCTGAGCTCTTCGGCAAATTCCCTTGCCAATGTGGAATGGTGTTTTTTGTCAAAATACCGGAGCGCATTTCTGACCGCCAGTTTTTTTTCTTCCTGTGTCAATATATCCGGCCTTTTGGGAGCATGGCTCACCTGTTGATCATATCCGGGATGAGGAGGTAATTCATCCGGAATACCTGTTATAATGGCTTTTTTAAAATCATCCATACGCTTTTATTTTGAAAAAATATCTTCTTTTGAAACATCAATAATAGTCCCGAAACTGGCGAGTTTTTCTTTATCAATGCGTTTGCCATCTCCTGCAATGACAATGACAATTGGCTTTTCGTTAAAGTTTTCTTTAAAGAAACCGATAATGTCCTCAAAAGTCATGTTGTTCCATATTTCTTTATAGTTTTTGTTGGGATCGTCATCATAACCCTGTCTTCTGAGATTGGCTACAGTCGATGCCATACTCCGGAAAGACGGGAAAGAAGAATTAATTCCCTGAATCAGTGAGGCTCTGATGATTTCCATCCGTTCCGGTTTTTCGGGCATGTTGGTCATCAGATCTGTCATGGCCTTAATGGCTTCAATCGTTTTGTCGGATTGTGTGCTCAGATAGCCTTCAAGATAACCCTGATGGTCTCTGTAAAAAGAAGTGTAATAATTAGCCCTTGCAGTATAGGCAAGCGACCTGAATTCTCTGATTTCCTGAAAAACGAGTGCATTCATTCCACCTCCGAAATACTCATTAAATGCCTGTGCTATAGCTCTTTCTCTGTCATTGTTGAGATTTCCTTCCATGATAATATAAATCTGGCTTTGAATCATATTTTTATCATCCAGAAAATAAATGGTGTTCTGCTTATGTTCCTGTCGGGGATATATGATGGGGGAATGTCCGTCAATTAGTTGATCAGCAAACGACAGGTTGTTGGCTATAAGATCTTTGACTTCCTGAGCCGGAAGTGTTCCACAATACTGAATTTCAGCTTCATAATTCATGGCCTTGCGGATAAGTGAAAGCAGGCTATCGCTGTTTAAAGATTTTATTTCTTTTATGGCCAGGCGATTGAGATAGTCTGATTTTTCTCTGTAAAGAGCATACTCTTCGAGAGCTTCACCAATGACATCCGGAGTTTTGAGTTCTGTTTTACGGTTGGCTGTTTCTTCCTGAGGAAATTTTGACAAATGAGCAGGTTCAGCCTTTGGTTGAGTCAGCAGTTCGTTAATGAGCCTCAGGGTTGGCTCAAGGTTTTTGTCAAGTCCTTCAATATCAATGGTAAAATAAGACCTGCTGGCTGAAAAATTCACGGTACTGCCAAGCGCCTGAAGCGATTTTGAAAATTCTTCATAAGATTTTTGTGCGGTGCCGAGCAGAGAAAGATATTGTGCCGCATATTTAAGGGCAGGGAAAAGATGTGTTCCGGCCTCAAATCTGATTTCCAGATTGAAAACATCATTGATGGGATTGTCAGCATGATAGAGCGTTACCCCCTGCCGCAGCTCCATTTCCTCTACATCATGTTTAAAATCAATAAATCTGGGTTCTACCGGTGAAACATTTATTTCTTCAAGCTTCATGGCAAATTCAGATTTGGCTTCAGCATTTTTAGGGATAACTGGTTCATACGGAGGTTTTGGCAATTTCTGCTTTTTGGGAGTTCCCATTGTGCTGTACATCACCAGCCTGTTATCACCAAAATATTTTCTGGCCATTTCAATCACCTGTTCTTTTGTAACCTGCTCAATCTGATGGGGATACATCATTTCCTCAATCCATGGCCTCCCGGTATTGAAGCAGGACAAAATATAAAAAGGCCTGAATCTCATATTTTCCATCTGAGTCTTATGATACTTTACCAGATTAAGCTTTACAGCCTCCAGCAAGGTATCATCAAAATCTCCGTTTTTAAGCCTTTCAATTTCAGCAAGCACTAATTTTTCAGCACTTTTAAGCGATTGTTTGAAGATTTTCGGAACAAAAATCACAAAAATGCCACCGTCATCAACATGTTTTTGTTGCATGAGCATGGCCATCATGATTTTGTTGTCAGTGTAAAGCCTGTTAAAAAAGCCTGTATTTGAGTTGTTGTAAAGTAATTCCGTAATAATATCCAATACTGGCTGGTCAGGATGTCCGTCACCTACTCCACGGTATCCGATAATCCCCAAAGGAACAGGAGAAATCTTTACTTTCACAAACTCCCTGCCTTTAAATGGTTCCTCCCTGTATTCAGGCATTTTGGGAACCTCCGCATTCTTCCATTCACCAAAATATTTTTCAATCAAGGGCATCACCTGTTGTGTGTTAAAATCGCCACTGAGCATCAGAGCCATGTTGTTTGCCACATAATAAGTCTGGAAGTATTCATACATTTTCTGCAAAGAAGGATTTTTTAGATGATCGGTACTGCCCAGAACGGTCTGCTGTCCGTAAGGACTGACTTTGTAAAAGTTTTTCAAAAATGTTTCCAGCATGACATTGAAAAAATTATCCATCGACATGTTCTTTTCTTCATATACCGTTTCAAGTTCCGACTGAAAAAGACGGAAAACAGGGTGGGTAAAGCGGTGGCTGTATAACATCATCCATTTTTCAATCTGATTGGGCGGAAACATATTGAAATACACAATATTGTCTTCACTGGTAAAAGCATTGACAAATGTGCCGCCCATCTGGGCAACCACACGGTCAAACTCATTGGGGATGGCATATTCTCCTGCTTTGAGCGAATATTCATTGATCTTTTTCTGAATGTTCATTCTTTCCTTTTCATCTTTGGTTTTGGCCAGTTCCTCATATTTGAGCGTAATGCTGTCGAGCCATACCTTTTCAGTCTGATAATCGGTAGTACCAAGCTGATCTGTTCCTTTAAAAAGCATATGTTCAAGATAATGGGCAATTCCGGTAGCTTCTTTCGGATCACGTTTTGACCCGCCCTTCACTGCAACAGCCCCCATAACCACCGGGGCCGTATGATCTTCATTCAGATATACTTTTAAACCATTACTGAGCTGATATTCTTTAACATCCAGCGGATTGGTCTTTGTGTTTTGAGAAATAGCCGGAAAGGCTATTATTGTCAGGGTTAAGAGCAAATAAATGTTTCTCATTTTTCTAATTTAATTTAGCCAAAGTTGAATTAATTTTGGTTTCAAATTTAACTGCGTTATTTTGAAAAAGAAAGACTTTTCAGAACTGTGGAGCCTGGTGTATTCCACCAATCCTGAAATTAATCCCGGTAGCTTTACCCCGCCTCCGAATGAGCAATGTTTACATGTCGGTATTGAAAAAAAACACAGAGGAGGAAAAACTGTAACTTTGATAGAAGGCTTTGAAGGAAAAACGGAAGATCTTGAAAATCTTGCCAAAACCCTCAAAACAAAGTGCGGAGCAGGTGGATCGGTCAAAGATGGGGTTATTTTAATACAGGGCGATTGCCGGGAAAAAATCACTAAATTTCTGAAAGAACAGGGGTATAAGGTTAAATAATTGAATCTCAGTTGCTCAGCACTTTTCTTTAGCTAAAATTCCTTCTGTCTGATTACTGAATTTACTGAAACTCGACTTGCATGATTTTTGTTTAAAATTGTTCTAAATAACTTAGTTTGTCTCATCACCCTAAACTGGAAATATGAGAAAATATTTACTCCTGTTTATTGTATTATTTCATGCCATATCAGGATTTACGCAGCCCGGTATTATTTCCGTTGTTCCTTCCACCGTTCTGAAAGGACAACAGATTAATATTATCATTAAAGGTGAAAACACCCATTTTGTCCAATCAGAAACAAGTATTGACTTTGGACAGGGTATTTCTGTGAAATCGGTCAGTGTTTCGGGACCTACCATTTTGACTGCGGTCATACAGGTAGATGCCGCTGCTCCGACAGGAAGCCGAAAACTTGTTGTTCAAACCAGTCAGGAATTTGTCGAAATGGATGATGCCCTTGAGGTAATTGAAACGGGAAACGAGGTCAGGGCGGTGATTAGCCTTTTGCCGGTGCAGGCTTTATATCTTGCAGATTTCGACCCGAATAATATCAAAAGCGCCCCATTAATCTTCAATGTATTAATTATCAACGACCAACAAATCAGAAACCTGAAATCAAAGCTGACTATTTCTCACGGTGAATACGGTGAAATAATAAGAGCAGAAAAAAGTCATCCAGCAGTCCAGCCCGGAAAAACAATATCGTATAACAACCGTGAGTTTGACGAATATAACGTCAACAACTCGGCTGATAAGCTTTTGAAATTAGCTGCTCAGACAGGGATGCTTCCTCCCGGCACTTATACTTATAAAATCGAAGTTTTCAATGATGCCGGTGATCTGCTTGCAGAAGATGAAATCAGTGACGAACTGACCAATGACATAACAAACATTGAACTGATAGGTCCCGGAGAAGGGCTTGATTTCAGTCCGGAGGTAATTTTTACGGAATTCCCATATTTTCAATGGTTTTCGCAGGCTTTCAGTTATGATTTTACCCTTTACGAAGTATTACAGGGACAAAGCTCAAAAGATGAGATTCTGAGTAATGTACCAGTATTTCAACAAAAGAATATCTCAGCCACCAGCCTGATTTATCCTTCCAGTGCCGAAAAGCTCTTACCCAACAAAGCCTATGCCTGGCAGGTAAAAGCATATTTTACTACCGCAACCGGCCAGAAAGAAATCATCAGTGATGTTTACTGGTTTACTATCGGAGGCAGCGACAAAAGTCATTTGAAAATCCAGCGGATTGAAGTAGAGCCTGAGATGATCAATATTTCTACAGGAGAAACTCATCAGTTTACAGCTTACGGTTATGACGATAAAGGAGAAAAAATTAAAATGATGGCAACATGGAAAATTATTCCTTCTGATGGCGGAAGTATTTCGCAAAATGGTTTATTTAAAGCTGGTAAATATCCCAAGCCTGTGGCAGTACTTGCAGAATATGAGGGAATTAGCGGCTATTCAACCGTCAATATTCTATGGAACATCAACAATCAATACTTCGATATCGGGCAATTAATAGATGATATTTTTGGTTTACCTCAAAAATAAACATTATGAAAAAGCTAATACTTTTATTTACACTGCTTGTTCTTCTTTTTCCCAGGCAGTCTTTCACCCAATATTTTCTGTATGTCAGCAAGCAAACGGGAGAGTTCAGCAAACATAACGGGAACGGAACAAAAACAACAGATGATTATGAAAGTGGAACGGTAACAATCAATGCAGAGGGGCCGTTAAAATGGTCAGTCAACCCTGCTGATTTATCGATAGGGCCGAATGAAACCAAAACATGGACAGGCTGGGTAGCCCCTGATCCCGCTAAAGCACCAGCACCGGGTAGTTCTGTTCAGGCCACTTTAAAAGGAAATTATAACGTAACATTTAGCCGGCCATCGGTTGGAGGGGGAGATGGAAATGTGGTGGGCGGATATGATTGCGGTAAGTGTCCGGCTCATCCTGATGGCGGACATCATGATATTATTAACAAAATTGGAACAGAACAAAGGGATTTTACCATTTACAGCATAAAAGTGGATGTCTCAGACGATATTCAATGTATTAATGGTGTCGCAGAGTTAACCGCAGATATCTTTCCCGGTCATGACGGAGAAGTGCTTTGGACAACACCCAGCGGTCAGCTTAACGGTCAGACTGTTAATTATGTTCTCCCCCCTGCATTAATGAATATCCCTGTCAGTGCTAAATTTACTATCGAGGGTGTCAGTTATCAGGATGCAGGAACCATAAAAGTAGCTAAACTTACAGGATTTGACCTGCCTGTATGTGCCAACAAAGCCACCGCAGTTGCAGGCATCGCAGATTTATCCTTCAATGGCAACTGTCATCCGTTGGTTTTGTTTAATCCTGCAAACGTTGATATTCCAGCTGTTATGCAATTCTGGACAGTAAATGTTACCGCTGCTTCAAACGGGGTAGTCCTTTCCGACAATATCATTATGGTCAATGAAGATAAGGTGTTGAATGTTACTCCTTTACAAATAAATTTTGACCTGATGGGCGTAGTGGAGGGTGCTCTTAATGCTGCTTTTGGAAATACAGGCCCATGTAGCAAAAGCGGAAGCCTGATTCCTAAAGGTTCCATTTCGAGGGGAACACTCAAGCTGTGTTGTCCGAATGACGGAGGAGTTATTGACGGAACAAAATGGGCGGGAAATTTGTCGTGGGAATACGGTATAAAATGTAAATTCCCGATCTACGGATGTCCTTATGTTGCTTCCCTTGATGCTGTTGTATCTGCAAGTGCCAATGCCTCTATCGGAGTAGATGCCACCACACAGTGCAAAGAAACAAAAGTTTGTGGTAATGTCAGTGCAAGCGCCAACATTGGTGGCGGGCTCGGATTTACTTTTGCTGCTGGAGTTATTTCTGGTGATTTGCAATTGGTTATCAAAGGAATAGGCATTGACGGAAGTTATTGCTTCTCGCCACCACCGGCCAAAGGAGAAGTCAAACTTACTATTGGTGCGGGAAGTGTGGTCGGAACCGTTGAAACTCTCTGGGGACTGACCTCCCATTCGGTCGATTATCCTCTGTGGTCAGGTTATACTTCTCCTCCTTTTGAATTTTAAAGAAATTGTTATGAGCAGAAAAATTGGATTGATTATCATAATTTTAGGCTTCTCATACAGCCTTGCATCTTCTCAGGTCAGATTCCCGGAATTCAGGACTTACGACATTGAATTAAAGTTCACCAAATACCTGAACGGATGTATGAATGATCCGGAACACACTTCTGATAATGAGCTGATTTACAAACTTAAAGGTCAGATTTTTAACGAAAATGAGGGTTATATTCCTACCGCTTCAGATGGTTTTAACGGTAAAACCACACAAAGTACACCCTGGGAAACATTATCAGAGCTGGTTTTTGCTTACATGAAAAAAGATGTCAGAAAGATAAAGAGTCTTTACAACAAGAGTTCACAGGAGAAAGTGAGTAAAGTATTTGAAGGAGAAAATGCCCAGTCGGCCCTGCAAACTTTGTCGGAATGCGGTAAAGTAAAAGTTTTAATGGGTTTTGAATATCAGGGCGGTTACATGGCAGTAGTCGAAACTGAAAATCTGGGCATTAACCTGAATTATTTCGTTATAGAAAAAGGCAAATACAGGCTGTCGGCCTTAGCCGATAAAAGCCCTGTTTCATGGAATATTGCTCTTTACTGGAAATTCAGGCCTCAACCTTTTAAAACACCTACCTTCTTGAATATTCCCGACAGTATCTCTCTGACCGAATCAAAAAGCTTCATATTTAATTTATCTGCTTCACGAAACTGGCTGATTGTTTTCCGTGATATCGATGGTGAACCTGTTTTTAGCTATGCTCAGGATGGAGGAATGAGAGACATGGATAACTCATGGCAAAGAGTTACCCTGAATATCAGCGGAAAAGACTTTATCTCCAAAGGAAAACATACTTTTTATGTGATCGAGAGCAATTATCCTGTTCAGGTGGTCAACCCGGTAATGAAAACGGCAGCTGCTTCATTCACGATTAAAGTTTACTGACATTCTGCGTTCGATAACCAAATACTGTTTTCTGATTCTTTTTCAATTAATTCTGATCCGGTCGTATGCTCAAAATGTCATTTCTATTAAAAGCCCCTTACCGGACAGTGTTGTCAGAAACGGAGAAATATGGATTGTCTGTGTGGTCGATCCGCGATTGAAAATATTACCCGGCTCGGTTCAGATGTTTATTGAAGGAGCCGAAGTCAGTCCGCTGATCAAAGTGAACGGCAATACTATTTCCATACTGGTTATGAACAAATTGCGTCCCGACAAATACAATGTTGAGCTTAGGCTGAGATCAGAAAGCGGAAAATTATACCGAAAAAGATGGGCTTTTTATGTCGGAAATTTCCAATCTTCTGAAGATTCCATCATCGAAGTCAGACCCATTCGCCAGAAGCAGGAAATTAAACCCCAGTTTAAAGGGACTGTTTTTTCAGGAATGCGTTTCACCTCCTTACATGGTAATGGGGCTTACCTGCGTCAGGAACCGCCTCAGATGCATGATTTCAGAATGAATGCTACTCTTCAGTTGTCAAACATTTCTATCCCGCTGAAAATTTATCTGACCAATCAGGAAAACAAATTTCTCCCCTTCAGAAACCGTTTTATGAGCGGCATTCAGACAGATAAAACAGGCTTGCTGGCAGGCGACATCAATCTGAATTTCAACAGAATTGCCCTGAATGGAACATCCGCCAGGGGATTATTGTTTGAGTTTAAAATCAGAAGTACCGCATACAGTTTTTTCCATGGTTACGTAAACCGAGCCATTGAAGGCGAAAAGCTGAAATTTGATGGAATCGGGTTTCCGCCCGGAAATATGCTTGCTGATTCATTTTACCTGAATGAAGGCACATACAGGCGAAAACTATCAGCCATGAATGTTATTTTTACAGCAGTAGACGGAACCAGGTTCAACATTATGTTTTTAAAATCAACGGATGATTCTAATTCTATCAGATATGGCGGGCAGGTCTCTCAAAATTTCGTTTTCGGAGCAGGTAATCAGGTCAAGACGAAAAACAACAGGTTTACTGCAGATATGCAGGTTGCACTCAGCCTGACCACTTTCGATATACGCAGGGGCGTTTACAGTAAACAAATGATTGACGACATCTTCGGATCGGATATTCCCTTCTATCCTGAAAACTGGAAATGGCTGATGATATTTAACGGTACAACCACTCCCATGACATGGAAAAACAGACCTCCGCTGGCATTTTTTGGCGATTACAGGCTGAATGCCTTAAAACAGTCATTTTTAGTAAGCTATCATCGAACCGGTAGTGCATTTTATTCCTTTGGCAATCCATTTCTGGTCAACGACAGACGATATATGAGTTTTGAAGATCGCTTTACCACATTTAACAAAAAACTCCGCACCAGAATTCAATATACTTACACTACCAACAATCTCAGCAAGACTTTTTACAGTAAAAAGAATACAAATACTGGTATGATTTCATTCACCTTCAGGCCTTCCAAAAAACTACCCTCTTTCGACCTGAGCTACCGTTATTTCAACCGGTTGGAAAAAAGCATTCAGGAAGGAAAGCAAATATCACTTACCGAGCTACATAATCTGGTCAGCGGATTTTTGTGGAACCTGAAAACAGGCTCATTTCAACATATTCTTCAGGTAAATTACAATTATTATCTCAGAAAGACTCCCGGCTCACCAACCGCTTCCCGTTCGCTTAATTTTTATCTTAATGAGCAATACCGCAAAAATCTTATGTTTTCGGCTTATTTTAACAGTTTTGTTATGACAAATGATTCGGCCGATCTGGGTATTATCAATATGTTAGGAATAAAAATTAACCTGATTTCAAGGAATGAGAAACTGAAAACAGGAGGTGGAATCAGCCGTGTGGTCAATGAAGAAAGCGGATTAATGGAAGCATCTGTTCGAATGACTTATGAAGCAGAAATCTCTTATTCCCCTGTTAAAAATTTGATTTTTACGCTTAACGGAGGATATGGTTCCTATCGGGAAGATAAAATTCCCGTTGAGAATTATCAGGAAAAATGGATCTACATACGCCTGAATTATTTGATTGACTGATATTTGAAACTCCAACTATTTCATTGAATAATGATTCTATACGATAATACACTGATTTCACTCGACATTTTTAAGGTAAAATTCTGTTGCGATCTGCCCAACTGTTCAGGTCTTTGTTGCATCGAAGGAGATTCAGGAGCACCACTCGAACCAGAGGAAACTGATATTATCAGCAGCCATCTTGAAAAAATAAAACCCTTTATGAATCCGGAATTTGTTCATGTTCTTGATAACGAGGGATTTATGATGAAAGATCCGGATGGAGATTTTTGCACCAGATGTATTGAAAACAAAGACTGTATATTTTCCTATATACATAAAGGGATTTACCGCTGTGCCATTGAAACGGCTTATCGTAACAAAGAAATTGACTTTATCAAACCCATTTCCTGTCATTTGTATCCTATCCGGCTTGGAAAAATTAAAAACGAACTAATTACCGTGAATTATCATGAATGGTCAATATGCAAACCGGCTCTCGTAAAAGGTCATTTTCAGGGAAAGCCTATGTTTCGTTTTTTGAAAGCCGCTTTAATCAGGCGTTTTGGGGAAAACTGGTATGAGGAAATGGAAAATATTTACAAACAACTGAAGGAAGAGAATCAGTTACAATAAGTCTGCACCATGTTTTCCGCTTTAGGATGCCCCAACTGAGCTGCTTTGGCCAGATCTTCACAGGCTGATTGCTTCTGATTAAGCTGCAACCTTAATACTCCTCTGTTGTATAAGCCATCAGGGAAATCTGGTTGTATCGAAAGACATTTATCAAGGTCTTTTAATGCTTCATTCAGGTTTCTCATTCTGACATACACCAAGGCTCTGAAGTTATAGGCAGGATAATATAAAGGGCTGATTTTTATACATTTATTAAAATCTTCTATGGCTTTTTCATAATTTTTCAAATTAAGGTAAGCCAACCCACGGTTGCAATATGCTTTGCTGTATTCAGGATTGAGATTCAGACATTTGTTAAAATCCGAAAGCGCTTCTTCTATTTTACCTGCCTGGGCATAGGTGGCTCCCCTGTTGTTGTAAGCTGAATAATAATCCGGTTTAATACTGATGGCCTTGTTAAAATCATCCAGTGCCCCGTTCAAATCGCCCAGTGTTGCTTTTATATTTCCTCTGTTGATATAGCTTTGATAAAATTCAGGATTCAGTTCAAGTGCCTTATTAAGGGCATTAATGGCTTCAGGATAATTCTGTTCCTCATCGGCTTTGGCCATCCCCAGCTTATCCCATGCCCGGTAAACCTGAGGATATTTTTCTGTAACATCTGTCCAGAGACTTATGCTGTTTTGCCAGATATCAGTTCGCTGATAAGTCAGGTATGATAATATGGCAATGTATCCGGTCAAGACAAAAGTAACTGTATTTTTATAAAGCGGAAATTTTTCCGATAACCTGTTGAAAAATAAAGCGATAAGTATAAAAATACCGGCAGAAGCCACATAGACAAAACGGTCGGCCATGACAAAATCATTGATTTGTATCAGTTGCAGAACCAGAACAATATTCAGGATAAAAAACGAAAGCAGTAAAGCATATTCTTTCACTTTCCGGAATAAAAAAACGGTTAATGCAAGCACGCCCACAGGAGGCAATAAAAACAGCCAATATAAGGCAGGAATTTCGGCTCCCGCCTGAACCGGATATGGATAAAAGGCTGATAAATGAAACGGATAAAGCAGTTTGACCAGATACATGGTAAACGCATAACCGGCAAAAACAATCCTTTGCAATAATGGCAATGTGGTTTCTTCTGCTATGGCTCCGATTGAGCTTTGCGATTTAATGGCAATTATCCCAAAAATAACAGCTATCAGTACAAATGGGATTTTTTCCATCAATACTTTTCTGCTCAGCCATTTCCTTCCATAAAACCAGTCAAGCAATGGCAAAACACCTACCAACGCCACAGCCATGGTTTTTGACAACACCGACATCAGAAATAAAATCATGGAAATTATCAAATACTTAATCTTCTGTTTTTCAATATATTTCAGATAAATTATCAGCGAGAGGAAATAGAAAAAAGCATACAAGACATCCTTTCGTTCACTTATCCATGCAACTGACTCCACATGAAGTGTGTGAACGGCAAAAAGTAAAGCAGAAATTAATGCAACCGTCCTGTTTTTAAATATTAAAACTACTATCCAGAACAAAAGGAGTGTATTGGCCAGATGAAACAGAAAATTGACAAGAATATGAAAGGAAGGATTTCCTCCGCTGATGGCATAGTCGGTTGCAAAGGAAAGAAGTGTCAGCGGGTAATAGCCTCCGTAGTAAAACTCAGAAAATATCTTTCCGATGTTTTGAAATGATAAGTTTATAATATATGGATTTTCAGTAACATATACTACATCATCGAAGTTGGTGGGTTTATTGTTAAAAACAGGAGAAAACACAAAAGTGGTAAACAAGATAATGCCTGCTGTCCAGACAATTGTTCTTCTTGTTTCCGGATTAACTTGCTTTTTACTGACTGGTTTTTTCTGGTTCTTTGTCTGAATATTCGTCTTTTTCATTGGTCATAATGATTTACACGCTGATTTTATTCAGGTATAAAAATACGACTAATCGGGGGATGGGAAATCAGCGATGTAATACAGTTAGTTTCTCCTGTAAAACGCTGCCATTGCTCAGGGTTATCTCTGTAATGTAAAGACCTGAAGGCAATTCATTAACCGGCACAATACAATTCTGTACATCATTAAAGTAGGATGAATAGACCCTTTTTCCCTGTATATCAAGTATTTCTATTTTATTTATACTTTCTGAGCCTGCAGAAACAGTTACATGTTCCCTGGCGGGATTGGGATAGACAGTTATCTCTCCTGATGCTGATGAATGACCGAGAGAGGAGTAATTTGAAACCTGTATTGTCTTTTCATAATACATGAGGTTTCTTCCCGTAATGACCAGAGAAAGCTGACCGGTGTCTTTCAAATCAACAGTAAAGGAAACATTTCCCGTTTCATCTGTATAAGCTGAATGCTTCACACTGAAATCTGCAGAGGTAAGTGAAACCAATGCATTTTTAACCGGTAGTCCATTGACTTTTACGGTAAAAGAAATATTGTTAATCCCCTGAATCAGCTGAGATGGGGCATTTGCGGTTATTTTTGCAGGTTTATCCGTATAAGGCATAAGAGTGGGATCACCCAGCAAAAGAAAATGTTGCATGGTTTCAAGGGTTTGTCCGGTAGGGGAATCGTTTGTAAAGGCTTCATACATCTTCAGTTTGCCATAAACAAGTGCCTCTCCTATTGTCTGAACATTTCCGTTCAGATATGCAATTAAAGCCTGTTTACCAAGCGTATCTGAATAATAAAACGGGGTTAGCTCTGTGGCTCCGATAAACCCTATGGCTCCCTTGTCAACTCTGGTAGTCATCCAGTTTTCTCCGAAACTATTGCCATATTGGTAATCCAGATCATTGTTGAGGCAGGCTACACTGACAATCATCGGGAGAGTTCCTGTATAAGTCAGATTGTTTTTAATTGTATAATTGCTGAATGTACCTGTTGTCATCCAGCTGACTTCATCTCCATGCCCGATATAAAACAACCAGCTTCTGCCACTATTTAAGGCATTGATAATATTATAGTTGGTGAATTTCTGTATGGAATGACGCAAATCATCAATAAGGGAAAATCCTGAATTTTTAAAAACAGATACAATATGTTTTCCATGACGATCGTCCAGTTTGTCGCTGCTCGCAGCAACGGTGGCATTTTTTAACCAGTTAAAACTATCTGCCTGATAAATGCTTTTTTCGTAGTTGATAATCTTGTTAACATAAATATCACACTCTTCCGGTGAATTAACCGAAAACCTGCCCACCATAATATCTGGTAAAAAATCACCATCATTCAGGGTGGAATAGTTGTGGTCGTTCAAAGCTTCATTGACTCCATAAAAGGGAGGAATATAAGCTACATCCCCCACCAGCAGCAGGTAATCAAAGGCAGGATGACCGTCTGTATTTTTCACATAACCAACGATGTTTTCTTTCAGGTGATCATCAGTACCCCTGTCTCCTAATTCTGACACTTTCACGACCCTGGTATCAATACCTTTTCTGTTTTTCCATTCGGCAAAGGGAAGAATGTTGTCATAGAACTCGTCATGAACAATAATCAGCATTGACGGGCTTTTTGGCTCGGTATATTGCCTCGATGGATCGGAAAAACTGATAATTATCTCATCTGCAATCTGCTGAACTTTTCCGGAATATTTAACTTCAAAATTTTTAACTGATTTGGACTTGCTCAGGCTAATATCTACATTTATATTAAAATGAACGATTAATGAATTTTCAGCAGGATTATACCTGAATGGATAAATCAGCAGATCGGCTACCCTTTTCCCTGCAATATATTGATAACCACCTATTTCAATTACTGACAATGGATAAATATCCTTTCCATTGTAAACTTCCGGATTAAATGTCAGACTTCCCTTTGTTTCATGAATTTGCTGATTTCTGTCCGGTACTTTCTGATACGGAAATGGCCTGACTCCTTCGTATGTTTTCGTGGTAAAGTCGGTGTTATTTATCTGAATTTCATAGCCTTCCGGTACTTCGACAAATTTATGAAACACAGGAACTGCAGGATAACCTTCGCGACACAATTGTTGTAAACCCGGTAAAGAAATGTCGAAAAAGTTAATTCCATCAATACTTTGTTTAACCATTTCAAACTTTGAAAATGAAATACTGATAGATTTTGAGAGTTTGTCGGTAGTGTTAATA
>JAAYUY010000085.1 GCA_012517435.1 Sphingobacteriales bacterium
GGGTTGTTGCCGATACCCGCATAGAGAGTGGCAAATCTGTCATCACTGTTTAAAAATTTTCTCATTTCAAAAGCAACGGACTGTCCGTAACCATAGCGGGTTTTGGAAAAATACGGTCTCAGGTTGAACCAGTATTGGTTTTTCTGATAAGTAACACTGGCGGTGTAGATAATTGCTTTGTTGACATTGTCGGTATAAGGAAAAATCAGATACCTCAAACCTGCAGAGATTTCAAAGGATTTGCTGAGTTGCTGGTGAAACTCAAGGCCGAAACGGTGGCGAGGGAATATGCCATTGATTCCGTAAGAATAATTAACAAAGGCATATTGCTTCTCATTAATCCGTGGATAAAGCTCAAGTTTAAACTGAAATGCAGGCTTTTGCCATGCAGGATGATCCTGATCTATCCTGAGATCTCCCATACTGATGCCGGCAAAATAGGTTCCTTTTCTGATTTTAAAGCCATAATCAAGCGTTACAATTTGCAGACGCCATTGAAATGGCGTATTGAACAGGTGGAAATAATAATCAGGACTTAATATTTTATTTGCTGTTTCCCTCTTGATTTTCTGTAAAAGCTCTTTGGCTTTCTGGTGATCCGGATAAAGAGTAAGCAATTCATGAATAATTTCCTTTGATTTGGTATAATCTCCCTTGTTAAAATACAGCTCTGCTTTTTTGTAAAAAAAAATACTGTCTTCGGGGAAAAAGATTAGTGCGGAGTCGATGATACTGATGGCACTGTCAGGTTTTTCTGCCCAGATAGCAAAATCGATCAAAGCTTGCCATGCTTCTTTGTTTTTCAACTGCTTATCAATTAGTTTACGTGCTTCACCGGCAGCTTTGCCGTATTGTTTATCCCAGCCGTAAACCCTTGCCATAAAGAGGGCAACTTCATCATATTCTGGTTTATTTTTCAGAATTTCATGGCAAAGTTCTATTGCCTTTGCATAATCTCCCTGAAAAGCTATCTTTCTGGCTTCTGTAAAAATGCTGTCAGCATTATAGTTCTGAGCCAGAGTGATAGTACTCAAACTGGCAGTCAGCAAAAAGAGAATGAAACTGACCCTGTTCCAAAATGAAAGTTCTCTTATCAATTGGTAAGTCGTTTAATCCTGATTATCAATTCTTTCGGGCTGAAAGGCTTAATCATATAATCGTTTGCACCCAGGTCAAAGGCTTTTAAAATATTATCTTCCTGTGTTAAGGAAGAAAGAACGATGATGGGTGTTTTAAGTTTCAGTTCCTGCCGTATTGCTTCAATCAATTCCATTCCGCCAATGAAGGGCATCATAATGTCGGTAATGATAATATCAAATTCTTCTCTTGTCAGAATGTCTTTAGCTTCCCTTCCGTTGGTTGCAACTCTGACCTGATAGCCTTCCGTAGAAAGTTTTGTAAATACAAGCTTTTGTATTAACAGATCATCATCTATAAAAAGCACCCTTTTCATCGTATTTTTGTTAAATAATATTCATTTAAAATATTCTTCATCATCGGCATGTAAAGCTTCCAGAAGAATTTTTTTCTTTCATTGTAAAGCATGGTACTGTAAAATAAGCCGCTGATTTTTTCAATTTGCCAGAAACGGCTGGTCAGCAGTTCAACGGGATTGTCGGAAAAATCTCCGCAAAAATAGTAAAAGCGATAATCTCCAAGATGTTCGATAATGGCAGGAAAGACATCAGGAACGTTGTAGGCTTTTAAAATGCTGTCGCCTGCCTTGTTCGGCCTGATTTTATACCAGGCAATGACTTTATTTGATTTCCCTGTATGGGTAATGTCTATCCAGTAAGGATAATGAACATTGGCGATAATATTGTATTTTTTTACCGCATAGTCACTGGCATAGATAAAAGGAACTTCACGTTTTAAATGTGTTCTGTTTTCCAGAATAAACAATCTCTCATCCTCATGTACGAATACTATCCCTGATCGTTTAAAAGGCCATTGATTGCCATGTTGCTGCATGTAGAGCCGGATGACCCAGCGTGGTAATTCAGGATTTTTAATGGTATCCAGCAAATCAAAATAACGCAACACCCAACCCGACCATTTAATATCGAGCATCTTTTCAGCTTCGTTACGGATAGGTGTGGGCGTGGGATGGGCAAGCATATTAAATTCTCCAAGAATGAGTTTCTTCTTTTCTTTCATTTTCTTCAGCAAAATCAGGTCGTTACGACTCATTCCTCCGTAAATCTTCCTCGAATGCTCTGTCTCAAAAGTATCGAGGTACCATTCGTTGTAATACACTCCGTATAAATCGGCCAGGTGGTAGATGTCCAGCTTTTCTGAAATCGAATCAAGTGCTTCTTCACTCAGCGAATCTATATCACGGATAAAATATTTTTTGTCTTCAAGCGGGAAAAAACCGTAATAATTGGAATCGAAAAGGTAAGGACTTCCATCATGCCTGACGTATCTGTAGCGGTTGAGAACCCAGTTCAGCGACCGGTGTTCGCTTCTGTAAAATGTGGATACTGTTTTATCTGCGATAAGAATATTTATTTTTTTAGTTGGTGTGAAATACCAGATCAGATAGCTCGTCAAAGGCAATCCGAAGAAGATAATAAACAATGCCAGAAAGAATTTTATTCGCATTAAACTTATAATTCAGATTCAAAATTAAAACTGTTTCCCTGTTAGTTAAAATGATTTTGTCAACAGGTCTTGGGTATTCCGTTGTTCAAATGCTCTGCCAAATACTTTTCTTTATCTTTTTCAACGGCTGTTGATATGCATTTATTCGTTTAAAGGGATTAAATTCATTTCTTTGCATTTGTAAAAATTAACCCGATGTGTCTAAAAATGAATGTTTTTCTCAAAAATACACTTTATCTGTTGTTTTTTTTATTCTTAAGCCGGTATTCTTTTGCAATTGAAGGGAAAGTTTTTGATCAGGTTTATCATCCTGTCGCTAATGCCAGAATTGAATTTACCAGACTGGATGATTCAACTGTAAAATATTCTGTTTTAACTAATCAGGATGGAACTTACAGGCTCGAATTACCTTTGGTTGATGTTCAGTCTGCCAATGCTGCGGTCCTATTTCCGGTTTATCCCAATCCGGTTGCTGATTATGCAGTTATTTCATTCCTGACGGCAAAAAAAGGGAAAGCCATTGTCAATATTTATAACATCAACGGGCAGATGGTGGATGAACTACTGAATGAAGATGTTGAAGCAGGAATATATCAGTTTACATGGTCAAGAACAATAAAAAACGGTGTTTTACTACCTTCAGGTTTATATCTGATTCGCCTGAGCTTTATTAGCGGAAACGAAACTGAAGTCAGGGTAGTCAAAATGCTCTGCATGGGAAATTTCTCCACCAGCCCTCAGACCGGATTTCTGCCTCCAACGGAGATAAATTTTGATACTTTTGCTATTGGCTATAAGGTTACGGTAACAAAGGACTCTTTTGAGACTTTCAGTTATTCCTATCATTCTTTAATAGATACAAATGAACTGAATTTTATGCTTTTCAGAAAATATGCTGTGCCTTATGCCTGTACAGGGAATTATCTGGGTATCTGGAACGGAAAAGATTATACACCGTTGTTTATTAAAGGTATCAATCTGGGGGTATCAAAACCGGGAACAAGCCCGGGTGAACTGGCTGCTACCAATGAGGATTACAAAAGATGGTTTGAAAAAATAAGCGAGCTGGGTTTTAACCTGATAAGGGTTTATACACTTCATTTTCCTCGTTTTTATGAAGAGTTGTACAAATTTAATATGAAGCATGCAAGCCATCCGATTTATCTGATTCAGGGGGTATGGCTGGATGAAGAAACAGGGAATGATGATTTGTTTTCACAATCTCAGAAATTTGATGACGACATCGAAGAAGTGCTTGATTGTGTGTATGGTAAGCGTAAGATTGATGAACGATTCGGAAGGGCTTACGGAAATTTCACCTACGATGTATCGAAATGGGTCATGGCTTATATTATCGGACGCGAAATTCACCCTTATGAAGTCAGGGCAACCAACGCCAATCACCCGGCTGATACTTTTTTTACAGGAAATGCAGTCAGTATTTACGGGACACAACCTTTTGATGCCTGGCTGGCTGCCCGTGTTGATCACCTGATTACTTATGAGAGAAATACCTATCAGAAAGAGCGTCCGGTAAGCTGCAGCAGTTGGCCTACCCTCGATCCCATGCGTCATCCATCGGAAAAATTTACTGAAGAAGATACCAGTTATTCCAATCTCGACATCATGATTGAGCATCACGCTCCGGCAGGTTATTTTGCCAGTTATCATGCCTATCCCTATTATCCCGATTTTATCAGTCAGGATACCAATTATCAGAAATTCAGCGATACCATGGGGAGAAATTCTTATCTGGGCTATCTGACAGATTTAAAAAACCACTACGCCAAAAGGCCATTGATCATTGCGGAATATGGTGTCCCTTCCAGCTGGGGAAATGCTCATTTTTCTTATTCAGGCATGCACCACGGAGGACATGATGAAGTGGTTCAGGGCTTGTATGATGTCAGATTGATCAATAATATTTATGAGGCCGGATGCGGGGGAGGTATTTTGTTTTCATGGATTGACGAATGGTTTAAACGTACCTGGATTGTGGATCCTATTTCAACTCAGGGAGAAAGAAGAAACCTGTGGCATAATGTGACCAGCCCGGAACAGAATTTTGGACTGATTGCCTTTGAGCCGGTGGATGCCCCTTTTTCTGCTCTTTCCATCAGTAATAATTCCTGTAATGTAAAGACAATCAAATGGTCGTACAATTTTGAGTATCTGAAACTGGAGATCAGCCTGAAAAATGCTTTAAAATCGGGGGATTCGCTTTTTATTGGTATTGATACGTATAAAAGCAATACAGGAGAATCGGTTTTGCCTGATGGGAAAACAATAACAAACAGAGCCGAATTTTCCATGAAGATTAAATATCCCGATGTGGCGGAAATGTATGTTACAGAAGCGTATGATTTGTTTGCCATCTGGCACAAGCAATCGAAGCCTGAGCAATTATATCACTCCATTGCTACAGATGGTGCACCATGGAAATTAATCAGGTGGAAAAACAACCGCTACGATACATCCATTTTTTACATCGGGAAACTCAGGATGAGGAATGCTTCACAGCCTGCTTCCACCCTCGATGCTATTATTATTGATAATAATGTATTGAAGATCAGGATACCATGGACATTGCTGCAGTTTACCGATCCGACTTTGATGGAGGTAATGGATGATTTACGTTCGACTCCGCAACGGGAAACAAGTATTTCAGATGGTATTGCATTATCGGTATCGATGAATAATTGTGTGACAGAAACCCAGGCACGAATAAAATATCCTTCATGGAATGCTGTTTCTCCCACCATGTACTTTGAACGGGAAAAAGCCTCCATGAAAATTGTTTCTGAAGGGATAAAAAAGCTGCCGCTATTTATTGAATAGCGACTTTGAAAAAAAATATCCACTATTTCAAAAAGCAATATATTTGCACCACTTTTAAAGGCCTCGTAGCTCAACTGAATAGAGCATCTGACTACGGATCAGAAGGTTGGGGGTTTGAATCCCTCCGAGGTCACCAGGCGAGACCAAAGGCTTGCAGTTTTAAAGGCAAGCCTTTTTTATTTTGTTCCTCATAAAAGGCGCTTATTATGCCGATTCAGGCGTGTAAAAAAAACACA